>JAAYPK010000062.1 GCA_012519845.1 Clostridiales bacterium | reverse complement strand
TATTTAACTTTAGCTAAGGATCCATATAATAAAGAAGCTTTTATAAATATTATAAATAAGCCCTTTAGATATGTAAGTAAAACAAATTTAATTTATCTAAGAGATTATAAAGAAAAAATAAATCCTTTTGATATTTTAATAAACAAAAGTGATACACCTCCTTTTCAAAAGAAAAAGCTAGAGGACTTAAAAAATGATTTTAATTATATAAGTAAAGCATCCTTAGGAAGTGCAATTCAATATATAATTATGGATTTAGCTTATATAGATTATTTAAAATCCTACGGTGAAAGATTTAATACTAGTATAGATGATTTAGAAGATATATTAGAAGCCTTTAAAGAATCTGCTTCAGCCTTTAAAAATATTCAAGATTTTTTTCAACATATTAATAATGTTTCAAAAAAGCTTGCAGAAAGTAAAAAGAATATACAAGAAGGAAGAGTACTTTTAAGCACTATACATGGTGTTAAAGGAATGGAATTTAAAAATGTATTTATAATTAATTGTAATGAGGATACCATTCCACATATATCAAGTAAAAATAGTAATTTAGAAGAAGAAAGAAGGCTTTTTTACGTAGGAATTACTAGAGCAATAGATAATTTATTTTTATATTCTCCCAAAACAAGAAGGGGATCCTTTAAAGAAATATCAAGATTTATTAAAGAAGGAGGCTTTAATTTAGAAGAAAAGCCAGAAGGACTTAAAGTGGGAGGAGAAATAAATCATAAAACCTATGGCCTTGGTGTAATTGAAGAGGCTAAAGGTGATGATATTAAGATTTTATTTCAAGATGGAACTTTAAGAAAGTTCTCTTTGAAGGTTTTAATTGATAATAACTTATTAGTATTTATTAATTGTTAGAAAATTTTACTATAAAATAAAGTAGTTGTATTAAGCAATATAATATGACTACTTTTTTTATTTATGGTAAAAATATATTGATATATAAAAACAAACTAATAAGATCTTTATAAATTTACAATTAATAGACAAAAATAGATAATTATGATAATATTTTTTTGAGATTATTATTTTATAGGAGGGGATAATATTTATAAAAAAATAGTATTAGTGGTGGTTATTATTAGCACATTTTTAGGAATGGTAGGATGTATTACTACAGAAAAAGAAAAAAGAATAAAATTGGCAGAAGATAAATTACAAGAAAAGTATAATGAAGAATTTCAAGTTACAGAAATATGGGGAAAAAGTAGGCATGTATTTGGTGGAGTATGTTCACCTAAAAGTGACCCTACATTAAAATTTGAAGGAACATTTTCTGAAAAGGAAAATGTAGAACATATGGACGAATATGTGGAAGCAACTGTAGCAAGAGAAGTAGAAAACAACCTTATGCCAGATGTTAACAAAATAGCTGAAGAAGTAATTATTAAGCCTTTTGTTTCGTATAGAAATGTGTTTATAACCAATATAGAAGATATGACTATAAGTAATTATATAAATATAGCTGATAATCCTGAAGTAGGAGTTGATATATTAATTATGAAAAGTTCATTAAAGAATATTGGATATGAAAATGAATATAAGATTTTTGAATCTATAAAAGAAAAAGCTAAATTTCCTAAGTTTTCGGTAGGAATATATTATTTAGAGAATGAGGATTATAAACAATGCATTGAGTACTTTGAACGTAATGCAAGAGTGTATGGATCTTACTTTGATATTGTTAGAAAATATAAAGATTTAGGATTTGGATATCCTAAGGGGCAGATTAACATGAGTTTAGAAAAATTTATTACATTAAGGGAGAGTATTTAGCAAAAAAATATAGATAGGACCTACTTTTTGTAGATGAATATATGAATAAAAAGATATTGTTGGTTCAACTATTTTA
>JAAYPK010000061.1 GCA_012519845.1 Clostridiales bacterium | reverse complement strand
AATATCATTTTCTGTAAATAAAATCTTACTCATTAGCAACCTCCAATTATTGTTTTCATTATATAAAAAATACCTATAGACTTAAACACTTTTTTTATAAGTGTCTAGTCTATAGGTATCAGATTACTTTGGGCTCTTTTTTATTCTTTAGGAAATATATTAACTTTGGAACCAAAGTGTTCTGGTGATTTTTATAGTGCAAAAACATGAATAATTATGTATACTAAATATTGAATAAGAAGGGAGTAGTATAATGAAAGAATTATTTAATATAAACAATGAAAGTTATTTTGAAGAGGATTTTTTAGATGATATTACTGAATATGAAGATATAATACCAATAATAAAAGAGTTAGAACATGAATTAACTTCAGAAGAAATAACTTGTACTGAAATTAATGACTGTTGTAATGTAAGTAAAAATAATAAATATACTGAAATAATTGGATATTTAAATAGTGAAGATGAGTTTATTACAAAAAAAGAGATGGAAACTTATAATATTAAAAGAGATGAACTATCATTATTTGTTATAAGAATATATAAATGTGTTGATTGTGGTAAGTGGATAATTGATATACTTGAAGATTAAATAAGGAGTATAATATGTGGAATAAGATTTTAAATTTTATTAAAGAGGAAATTAATCCATTTATTAATAAAAAAATAATACCTTTTATAAAAAAATATAGTATATTAGTATCTGTAGCATGTTTAGCTATTTTATTATTAGTTGGATATTTTGTTGGTAATATAAACAAAGAAAAGGATAATTTAATTAATAATCTTGAAGTAGCCTTGAAAAATCAGGATATAAAAGAATTAAGAAAAGTAGTAAGAATTAATAATAAAAAAGTGGATCTTGAAAGCTTAAAGCCTTTAATTAATTATTATGGTAATGATTCATCAAAAATAGATTTAACAATTAGTAACCTTAGAAATAGTAACGAAAGTAAGGATTTTATTTTAGAAACAAAATCTGGGCTATTTGGTGATAAGTATATATTAAATTTAAAGCTATTAAAGCTGAAAGTTATTAGTAACTTTCAAGAAGGAAAATTTACCATTAATGATAAAGATGTAATTTCTTCAGATGGTACATTATCAAATATAATACCAGGTATATATACTTTAAAAGGTGTTCTTTACAGTGAGTATGGGAATATAGAAGATTCTAAAGAAATTGTAATTATGGAAAATAAAACAGAGAACTTTACCTTTGATGCTATTAACATAATTGTTGATTCTGAATATACTGATGGAGAAATTTTCATTAATGATGAAAATACTGGATATTTAGTAAGAGATAAAGAAGAAATAGGTCCAATTAAAAGTGATGGCAGTGTTAAAGTTCATCTTGAAAAAGAATTCCCATGGGGAAGAATTAGTGGAAGTGAAATAGCAGTTAAGGATATAAAAAATGTTAACGTAACTATTAATATGAATAATGAGGAACTTCAAAATAATTTAAAGGAAAAAGTAGAGAACTTTTATAGTAGTGTATTTGAAGCCTTAAATCAAGAAAATAAGGAATTAATAACTGATGCTACAAAAGAAACTAAAGACAAAATTTATGGGATATTAGAAAAAAATTATTTTATTTTAAAAAATAAATATTCAATAGATGAAATAATTATTGAAAATGAAAAAAATGAATTCTCTTATGAAGATGGAATTTATAGAGCAAATATTGTTGTTAATTTGAAATATGATATAAGTAAAAAATTTTTAGGAATAAATAGAACTATTAACCAAAAAGATTTCTTTACTAAATTAATTTATAAAGATAGTAATTGGATAGTTGAAGATGTAGAGAATTTTAATTTATAATAAGAAAGGAAATAAAATGAAAAGAGAAAGTATATTAAAGGATTCTCCTGATTATGAAGATTATACTGAAAATTATGAAAAAATAAAATGTTGTTGTAATAAAGGCAAAGGCTGTAAAAGTAATAGCTCAAAAATAACATTAGTTAAGGAAGATAAATAGATTTAACTTTAAGATTTTGTGGGAATTCCAAAGGAGGGTGTTATCTTGGCGAAACCAAGTATATTTAGCAGGGATTATGAAAGAAAAATGAAAAAGAGAAAAAGACGTATTACCATAACAATACTATTAATTATAATTGTTGCCATAGGTGCTTTATACAAGTTTAAAATTTCTAATATGGATTTTTCAGAATTAAAGGAAAAAATGCAAGCTTGGGTTGACAGTGGTAAGCCTGAGGAAGAAATAGATGAACCAAAAGAAATTGAAGAGAATAACTTTGAGGAAGAAACTAAAGAAGAAAAAGAACCAGAAAAGACTTATGTAGATTTAATTGTAGAAGAAGGCGTTATTCTTAAGGCTGAATACACAGAAGAAAATAGTAATAAGAAATTTATAGGAATTGAGGATCCGAAAGGATTAACATATAGTATAAGTCCAGAAGGTAAGCAAGTATTAATTACTGATAAAAATCAAAATCTAAAATTATATGACTTAAATGGTAATGTTACTGATATAACTAAACAAACATATATATCAGGGGCAGGTACACCATTCCCTAAAAATGATATATTAGCAGCTAATCCACAATATTTATGGCATTCACAAGGAAGGTTTATTGATGAAACTAGAGTTATTTATGTAAGCCAAATGCCTTATTTTGGAGATGCAGCAGTAAACAAATATATATGGATTTATGATATAGTAAATAAAACTGAAATAACATTATATAATTATGCATCACCAGAAATTACTTTAGGGGAATTAGTTCAAGATAAAGGTATAAGTGCTACAATAAATGGTGCTAATTTCTTTGTAAATGGGGAAGGAGTAGTAACAGCAAATTAGAATAAGTTATAAAATAAATTGAAAATAAGCAGATATATGTGTTATAATGTTTTAGTCTATAATAAAGAAGAAAAGAACTATTTTAGGAGGAATAATAAAAAGATGGAAGCTAAAATGGAAAAAATAGAAGCTAACAAAGTAAAGATTGAAATTAAGGTTGAGGCAGAAAAGTTTAATAATGCTTTAAAAAAAGCTTATAATAAAAATAAGATGCACTTTAATGTTCAAGGGTTTAGAAAAGGAAAGGTACCAATGGCAATGGTAAAGAAATTCTATGGAGTTGAAGTGCTATATGATGATGCTATAAATTTTGTGATAGAAGAAACTTATCCAGTAGCATTAGATGAAAATGAAATAAAGCCAGTTGATTATCCAAAGATTGATATTGTAGAAGTTGGAGAAAATAAGGATTTAGTTTATACAGCTGAAGTTGTAGTTTTCCCAGAAGTTAAACTTGGAGAATATAAGGGATTAGAAATTAAAAAAGTTGTTTATGAAACAAAGGATGAAGACATCCAAAAACAACTTGAAGAAATGCAACAAAAAAATTCAAGAGTAGAAGTTAAAGCAGAAGGAACAGTAGAAGATAAAAATATTGCTGTTATAGATTTTAAAGGATTTGTTGATGGAGAAGCTTTTGAAGGTGGAGAAGGAACAGATTATCCACTTGAAATTGGATCAGGATCATTTATAGATAATTTTGAAGAACAATTAATTGGAGCTTCAGTAGGTGAAGAAAGAGAAGTAAAGGTTACTTTCCCTGAAAATTACGGAAAAGAAGAATTAAATGGAAAAGAAGCTTTATTTAAAGTAACTGTTAAAGAAATAAAGGTTAAGGAACTTCCTGCTTTAGATGATGAATTTGCTAAAGAAGCAACTGAATTTGAAACAATAGATGAAGTTAAGGCTGATATTAAAAAGAAATTAGATGAAAGCAATGAATTAAAAGCTAAAAGAGAAACAGAAGAAGCTGTAATTTCTGCTGCAATCGATGTTTCAACAATAGATTTGCCAGAAGTAATGATAGAAAAAGAAATTGATGTAATGGTTAAAGATTTAGAAAATAGATTAAAATATCAAGGATTAACATTAGATCAATATTTAGAATATACTGGAAGCGACAACGCTAAAATGAGAGATTACATGAGAGACAATGCGGAAAGAAAAGTAAGAGCTGATTTAGTTTTAAATGAAGTTGCAAAACAAGAAAAGATTGAAGCAACTGAAGAAGAATTAAAAGAGAAAGCTTTAGAAGTAGCAAAGATGTATTCTGCTTCTGAACATGAAAAAATGGCAGAGTTATTAATGAATGCACAAAAAGCTATGCTAGAAAATGATATAATAATTACAAAGACAATTAAGTTCTTAGTAGATAATTGCAAAGCAAGTTAATTTGTAATATAATTTAGTGTAAACAAATAATTGCCAGAATGATTCTGGCAATTATTTAAAATATGCATTTACAAAATATTGAAATATAATAAATTTAGTATCCTATGAAATATAATAGGGTATTATATTAGGAGGTAGTTTATATGGCATTAGTTCCTATGGTTGTAGAACAAACTGGAAGAGGAGAAAGATCTTATGATATTTTCTCAAGATTACTAAAAGATAGAATTATTATGTTAAGTGGAGAAGTTAACGATGATTCTGCTAATTTAATTGTGGCGCAACTTTTATTTTTAGAAAGTGAAGACCCTGATAAAGATATATATTTATATATAAATAGTCCAGGAGGATCTGTTACAGCAGGAATGGCTATATATGATACTATGAACTATATAAAAGCTGATGTATCAACAATTTGTATAGGTCTTGCAGCATCTATGGGAGCATTCTTATTATCAAGTGGAACAAAAGGTAAGAGAATTGCATTACCTAATTCAGAAATAATGATACATCAACCTTTAGGTGGATTCCAAGGTCAAGCAACAGATATAGATATTCATGCAAAAAGAATATTACAAACTAAAGAAACTTTAAATAGGATTCTTAGTGAAAACACAAACCAACCACTTGAAAAACTTAAAGAAGATGTTGAAAGAGATCACTTCTTAAGTGCTAAAGAAGCTGTGGAATACGGTTTAGTTGATAAAGTAATAACTAAAAGTGAAATAGGAAAAGATAAATAGTATTATTATAAATGAGAATAAGTGAGGTGACGTTATGGCAAAATTTGATGAAAAAAAACAACTAAAATGTTCATTTTGTGGTAAGAATCAAGATCAAGTAAAGAGACTTATAGCAGGACCAGGTGTTTATATTTGCGACGAATGTATTGAGCTTTGTTCTGAAATTATTGCAGATGAAGCTGAAGATACACTTGAATTTGATAGCAGAACCTTGTCAAAACCACAAGAAATTAAAGCATATTTAGATGAATATGTCGTAGGACAAGAAAGAGCAAAAAGAGCATTGTCAGTAGCAGTTTATAATCATTATAAGAGAATAAATGCTAATGATGGTAGTGATGATGTTGAATTACAAAAAAGTAATATCTTACTTTTAGGACCAACTGGTTCAGGAAAAACATTTTTAGCTCAAACATTAGCAAAGTTTTTAAATGTTCCTTTTGCAATTGCTGATGCTACAACATTAACAGAAGCAGGATATGTAGGTGAAGATGTAGAAAACATTCTTCTAAGATTAATACAAAGTGCGGATTATGATGTTGAAAAAGCTGAAAAAGGGATAATCTATATTGATGAAATTGATAAAATAGCAAGAAAATCAGAAAATCCATCAATAACAAGAGATGTATCTGGGGAAGGTGTTCAACAAGCACTACTTAAAATATTAGAAGGTACCGTTGCATCTGTGCCACCTCAAGGAGGAAGGAAGCATCCTCATCAAGAATTCATTCAAATAAATACTGCAAATATATTATTTATTTGTGGTGGAGCTTTTGATGGAGTTGATAAAATAATTGAAAAAAGAACAAGAAAGAGTTCTATTGGATTTGGAGCTGACATTCAATCAAAAGATGAAAAGGATGTTGGAAAGTTACTAGAAGAAATAGTACCAAGTGATTTATTAAAGTTTGGTTTAATTCCTGAATTTGTAGGAAGGTTACCTATAGTAGTAACTTTAGAATCATTGGATAATGAAGCATTAATTAACATTTTAAGTAAGCCAAAAAATGCTTTAGTAAAGCAATATAAAAAATTATTTGAAATGGATAATGTTGAACTAGACTTTACGGAAAAAGCTTTAAATGCAGTGGCTTCAAAAGCTATTGAAAGAAAAACAGGAGCAAGAGGGTTAAGATCAATTATTGAAGAAGTTATGACTGATATAATGTTTGATATTCCATCTAACGAAAGAATATCAAAAGTGGTTATAACTGAACCTACAATTATGAATAAAGAAAAACCTGAAATACAAATGCTTCCAGAAGGTGAAAAAAGACCTATTATAAAGTCTAAAAAAGCGAAGTTGCCAAAAGGAATGGAAACAGCATAATTAAAATCCTGTGATAATTTATAAAATATATAATTATCACAGTTTTTTTTGTTTAGAGGGAAAATGAAAACTAATGAAACACATTAAGGCACATATTAGATGTTGAAAAAAAACGATATTATGTGTATAATGTGTTTACTAGTTATGTAAATAATAGTATTAATATTTTAGAATGGAGGCGCATATGTATGGCTGACAGTATTAGACTTCCATTAATACCTCTTAGGGGACTTACAGTTTTTCCTAATATGGTTTTACATTTTGACGTGGGGAGAGATAAATCAATAGCTGCTATTAATGAGGCATTATCAAAAGAAAGTATGATATTTCTAGCTTGTCAAAATGATGTTGAAGAAGATAATCCAAATGAAGATGATATTAGAAATATGGGTACAATAAGTACCATTAAACAAATAATAAAGTTACCAGGTAATACTATGAGAGTATTAGTTGAAGGCAAAAGTAGGGGCAAGATAAAAGAATATATAGAGAATGATAATTTTTTTGAAGTAAATGTAGAAGAGATTCATGAAGAATATGATGAGAATGATATTGAATTAAAGGCATATTTTAAAACTCTTAAGGATGTTTTTATTAGGTTTGTTAAAGATGCAGGAGATTCTACTCCTGAAATGATAAAAAGTATTAAAAGAGAAAAAGACATAAATGAATTTCTTGATATGGTTTCAAGCTTTTTACCTGGAGAAGATGAAGATAGATTAAAGATTTTTGAAACTTTAGACTTAAAGAAAAGAATAGAATTAATAATTGTTGCATTAGAAAATGAAATAAAAGTAATAAAAGTTCAAAAGAAAATAGCAACTAAGATGAAAAAAAATGTAGATGATTCTCAAAAAGAATTTTACTTAAGAGAACAATTAAAAATAATTCAAGAGGAACTTGGAGAAGAGGATGAAGATTCAAAAGTTATTAAGGAATATGAAGAAAAAATAGCTAACTTTAAGGCTCCTGCTGAAGTTAAGAAAAAAGTTCAATATGAGTTTGGAAGACTTAAAGGAATGACACCATCTTCAAGTGAAGGAAGTACAATTCAAACATATTTAGATTGGGTACTTAGTGTACCTTGGGGAAAAAGTACAAAAGATTCTTTGGATATTAAGAAAGCTAGAGAGATATTAGATGAAGATCATTATGGTTTAGATGATGTTAAGCAAAGAATAATAGAATATCTTGCAGCTAAAAAATTTAGTGGATCTTTAAAGGGACCTATATTATGTTTAGTTGGACCTCCTGGAGTAGGTAAAACATCAATTGCTAAATCAATTGCAAAGGCAGTTAATAGGAAATATACTAGAATGTCATTAGGTGGAATTAGAGATGAAGCTGAAATTAGAGGACATAGAAGAACCTATGTTGCTGCAATTCCAGGTAGAATTGTATATTCATTAAAAGAAGCAAAATCTATGAATCCTTTAATTTTACTTGATGAAATTGATAAATTAAGTGGAGATGTAAAAGGAAACCCAGCAGATGCTTTATTGGAAGTATTAGATAGTGAACAAAATAATAACTTTAGGGATAATTATATAGAGCTTCCTATAGATTTATCAAAGGTGTTATTTATAACTACAGCTAATTCATTGGATACTGTACCAAGACCTTTATTAGATAGAATGGAGGTTATTGAAGTTTCAGGGTATACCTATGAAGAAAAATTTAATATAGCTAAGAAATATTTAATTAAGAAAATATTTAATCAGTATAATATAAATAATGATGAGATAAAAATAAGCGATGAGGCAATAAAACTTATTATTAATGGTTATACAAGAGAATCAGGGGTTAGAAGCCTTGAAAGAAAATTAGATTCTATTGTTAGAAAAGCATTAGCTGAAATGTTAGATAAAAACAAAAAGAAAATTATTATAAATGTTACTAAAGTAGAGCAGTTACTGGGAAGAAGAAGATTTACTTTTGATTCTGTTGAAAATGAGGACAAGGTTGGTGTAGTAACAGGGTTAGCTTGGACAGCTTATGGTGGAGATACATTAGCTATTGAAGCAATGGTTATGAATGGTAATGGTAAATTACAGCTTACAGGTAAACTTGGAGATGTTATGCAAGAATCTGCTAAAACTGCTTATTCTTATGTAAGATCTAATTCTAAGAAATATGGAATAAAAGATGATTTTTATAAAACAAAAGATATTCATATACATGTACCAGAGGGTGCAGTACCAAAAGATGGTCCATCTGCTGGAGTAACAATGGTAACAGCCTTAGTATCTGCCCTTTCAGGGAAAAAAGTTAAAGGTACTGTGGCAATGACAGGAGAAGTAACATTAACTGGTAAGGTATTACCAATAGGTGGTTTAAAAGAAAAATCTCTAGCTGCATATAGAGCAGGTATAAAAACTATAATTATTCCTAATGATAATAAAAAGGATGTAGAAGATATTCCTTTAGGTATCCGAAATAAAATTAACATTATTAGTGCAAAGGAAGTTAGTACTGTCATTAATAATGCAATAGTTGGAGAAGATATAAATGATAATTAAGCAAAGTGAATTTATAATTTCTGCAGTGAAAAGATCTCAGTATCCTGTAGACAATAGAGTAGAAATTGCTTTTGTAGGAAGATCAAATGTAGGTAAGAGTTCAATTATAAATGCACTTACAAATAGAAGGCATTTAGCAAAAGTGAGCCAAACACCTGGTAAAACAAGATTAATTAATTTCTTTTTAATTAATCAAGATTTTTACTTAGTTGATTTACCTGGTTATGGGTATGCAAAGGTATCTAAGAAAGAGAAGGAAAGCTGGGGTAACACTATAGAAACTTATCTAAATGGAAGAGATGAGCTTAAAAGAGTAATACTTTTAGTTGATTCTAGGCATAAACCTACAAAAGATGATATTATGATGTATGAATGGATTAAACATTATGGTTATGATGCTGTTATTATTGCAACTAAAAGCGACAAATTATCGAATAACGAAATCCCAAAAAGTAAAAAAATCATAAAAGAAACTTTAAACTTATCTAAGGATGATAAATTTTACTTCTTTTCTTCTGTTAATAAAAAAGGTAGGGAAGAATTAATTAATAATATTTTTGGTGATTTAGCCAGTGAGTAGTTTATTAAACACTTCAGTATTTTTATACTGAGGTGTTTTTTTTTACAGCTTAAAAGTAAATTAGTGTCAAATAATATCATAGAGAATAGAATATACTATAAAAATAAAAAATTATATTAAATCCTAAGGAGGAAAAACTATGGAAATCAATGATATTATCAATGGCTTAAATTGTAATAATGGAACAAGCAATAATAACAATAATAGTAATCATAACAATAATTGCAGTAGTAACAGTGGATGCAATAGTAGCTGTAGTAATGGTTTTGGAAATTGTGGCTTTGGCGGCGGATTCGGAGGATGGTGGATCTGGATTATTTTACTATTCTTCTTCTTTGGATTCGGAGGAAATGGCTGTGGTGGCGGATTCGGTGGCGGATTTGGAGGCAGAGGAAATCAATGTTGTAATCCTTGCTGTAACCCTTGCTGTGAGGTTTATGATTGCTGCTGCAAAAAGAGAAAGAAAGATAAATGTTGCTGTCAAAACCCTTGCTGCAATAACATGTATGGAGGCTTCGGCGGTGGCTACGGCGGAAACATGGGATGTGGTGGAAACAACTCCTTCTTTGGAGGTTCTTGGTGGTTATTCTTATTAGTTCTTTTATTTATTTGTTCTTGTGGTGACGGATTTGGTGGAAACTGTGGCTTTGGAGACGGCGGATGTTTTTAATAAAGACTAAGTAAGATAAAATAACGAAAGGAGCTTAATATTATGTCAAAGAGAAAGCATAAGGATGATTCTTGCTGCGTAAGCATGTGCTGCATGAATAATAATTGTGGATGCTGTAGTGGTGGCTATGGTAGAAATGATGGCTTTGGATTTGGTAATGGAATACTAGAAGCTATATTATTCTGGCTAATAGCCTGTGGAGCAGGATTATTAAACAATAGTTCAATATTAATAATATTACTATTCTTACTATATGGTTGGAGCTGCAACAGTGGTTGTGGCGGAAACGGATTTGGAATGTAGTAAAGTTATGTGGAGGGCCAATAAAATTTGCCCTCCAAAAAATTTAACAAAAAGTAAAGGCGTACATATATTATCATAAGAAGCCCTTGTAAAAGGAGGTCTATAATGTCAAAACATAGAAATAGAAATAGGAATAGATATAATGAATTCCAAAGAAATGGACCAATTAATAATAGTCCATTTGGTATTAACCCAAATCAGTTATTGAATTTACTTGGAAGTAATTTTAATATGAATGGTTTAGGAAGTTTGCTTAATTCAATGAACATGGATGGTTTTGATTTTAATTCAATGAATAATATAAGTAATTTTAGTAATGCTAATAACAAAACAAATAAAAATGAGGAAACTACATCATATAAAGATGAAGATATACAATTAATAATATATTTAAAAAGTATAGTTGATCCTAAAAGGATTCCATTTCTTGATAAAATAATAGAATTATATGAAAATGGTTCTTTTGAAGAAAAAATTAAAAATAATGAATAAATAAATTTGTTTCTGTTCATAATAATAATGTACCGGAGAGAAAGTTCTCCCAAGCAAAATATTTTATGTATTTTGCTTTGGTAAAATGCGATGCATTTTACAAAACCCCCCCATCCCCCTTTTAGGCCGCAGTTGATGCGGCCTTTTTATTATGAAGTATAAATTGATGAGATTTTATAAGTTTTATCATAACTTATTTCACTTGTAAGGTATATGACAAATTCTTTTTTGTAATCATTAGTTTTATTTAAGGATTCAAAGGTAAATCTCCAAGTTAATGATGTTATATTTCCATCTGTATCATAAGTATTATCAATAAAGAAGCAATCTTGAAAACTATAATTATAATTTTCTTTATCTAAATTCCATAATATCCCTAATTCTTTAGAAGGAATATTTTCAGTAAATATATTTGGAGTATCATCTATTTCATAATTTTTTTCTATTAAATTAATAAATTCAAGTATATTGCTTAGTCCTGGTATATCTTTAGAATCTTCAGTAATATCTAAGACCTCATTATTTATTATCATGAAAGAATTAAGTGAATTTATTCCTATGTAGGAGTTAAGTGCAAAGCAGCGTGGATTTTTCCCGGATTTAGAATCAAGAATACCAAAGATATTTTTACTTTCTGAATATAAATTAATAAAGTTCTCATTAGTATATGAAAGTATGGATACTGAAGCTTTATCCTTATTTTTATTTTGTATAATTATTTCAGGTTTATTTGATCTGGAAATATTAAATAAAAATACTTTAACTGGCCAAGATTCAGTTGAATCAGAAATTGAGTTATTTTCTATATAATTTTTAAGAATATATTTTTCATTATTTATATCAACAATAATATTATTATGGGAAATATTAATATTATCTTTAATACCATCACAGTTAATATCAGCAAAAGAGTTTTTATCAATTGGGTTAAATGAATATAAAGACTTATTATTGTTTTTTACTGTAGAAAAGTAAAAAACAATTATTGATAATAAGACTATAAATAAATAATATATATATTTCTTTTTAATAAATAAAACCTTCACAATATCACCTCATAAAAATATATGAGATAATAAATATTTTTATCCATGAAATGAAAAAACTAGCATTAAAAGATAAATTTTAATACTAGCTATAAGATTGGCTAATGTAATTATGTATTATTTTTTACAATCAGGACATAAACCATAAAAATAAACTTTGTTAAAGGCGATTTCATAATCAGTATGACTTTGAGCTTCAATATTAATTTTCTCTAAGGAATAATCATCTAAATCTGTTACTTTATTGCATGATAAACATTGTATATGAGGATGATTTGATGAATTCCAATCGTATCTGAAGTTTCCTTCACCCACATTAATCTCTTGAACCAAATTAACGTCAACTAAAGTTCTTATTGCTTTATATACTGTAGCTAAACTCATTGTAGGAAATTCCTCATGTAAAGCATTATAAATGGTTTCAACAGATGGATGTTCTTTTGTACTTTTTAAATATTTATACACAGCTAATCTTTGAGGTGTAAGTTTTAATTTTTTTTCTTTAAAAAGGGCAATAATTTTATCCATAGATAAAACTCCTTTCATAATATAAGTAAATTATATATTAATTATATTTTTCTGTCAATTATTATTTTTGGATTTAAATAATTAATTAATAACAATTATTAGAAGAATTTTTTTGGAATTTTAGAATACAATAATAAAAAGATTTAAGGTAATAATTAATTAATTTTAAATGTGGGATATTGAAAATATTGCAATTATTACAAAGTGGTGCTAAACTAAATTTAAAGCAAACTTTAAAGTAGGAGGAGTTTAATATGGCTAAGTATAAGGTTGGAGACGAACTAATAATTGTAAATGATCCTAGTAAAGAGAAGAAGCATTTGAAAGATTTAACCTTTTTAACTGTGGAAGATAATTTTGCACAATTATCTTGGGGAATTAAAATTTTAAATGTTGAGTATGACGCTCCAAATGTAACTCTTACATATAGAAATTTTAAAGGCGAAAAAAATAAGGTATTTGCTGTATGTAATGAGGTAGAAAATTTCGATCAAGAGAAGGTACTTGAAAAAGCATTACTTAAAGCATTTCAAAACGAAATAATTGATATTTCAGTAATTAAGAATACAGGTAAATAAAGAGTAATACACTTTAATTAGATTATAGGAAATTATGATACGTGACTATATAAAACGATTTGCTAGGCTATAAAGACAAATACTCATGATAATTTCCATCCTTTTGTTAGAGGGTGGGGTGATAAAGTTTTGTGTCTTATTTGAAACTTTTAGGTTCAAAACAAAACTTTTATCATTCCACTTTTTTGTGTTTAAAGGGAAATTGTGAAATAAGTGTAAACAGTAAAAGAAAAAATTTTTAATAATTATGCAACAAATATTGGAGGAATAGTGTGTATGAGTGTATTTTGTGCTAGAAAGGCTGTGTATAATAGGGAAAATGATGTATGTTCATATGAACTATTAGTAGGAGATAAGGAAAATAATAATGAGGAACCAGTAGAAAAAGCTTTAGATTATATATGCAATTATGCAACAGAAGGATTAATGAGATTTACTAATAATAAAAAAGCATTTGTAAAATTTACAGAAATGTCTTTAATTGAAGAAATACCTGATTTAATAGGAAAAGAAAATATTATAGTAAATATATCAGGTGATGTGACTGTAAATGATAAAGTTAAGAAAGTAATAAAAAAAATGTTTAACAATTCATTTCAAATAGCTTATGATATATCAAGTATTAATGATAAATATGATTTATTAGATGAATTTGTACATATTTATAAAATAAATTTTAAAACTATAAAATCTGAAGATAGAGATAAAATAATTAATAGTATTTATAAGCTAAAAAATAAACATGGAATTCTAGCCTTTAATATTTCTAATCAAGCAGAATATAAAGAAGCTTTTGATAAAGGAATTGAATATTTTAGTGGAGACTATTTTTCAAAGCCAGTAGAAATAAATAACAATAATGTTGAGGTTAGAAATTCAGCAAGATTTTCTTTAATAATAGAATTGTTAAATGAAGAACTAGAAATTGATAGGGTAGAAAATATAGTTAAATCAGATTTATCAATTAGTTATAAGTTAATTAAATTTTTAAATTCAGCTGTTTTTGGTTTTACTGAAAAGATTAAATCAATCAGACAAGCTATTATGCTTCTTGGTAAAGAAGAATTAAGAAAATGGCTTACACTTATAATTGTATCTGATATTCAAAGAGATAATAATGAAGAATTAGTTAGTAATACAATAATAAGAGCAAGATTTTGTGAGCTTATAGCAGCTAAAATAGATAAAGAAAAAAGTTCAATGGCATTTATGGTTGGATTATTTTCAGATTTTCAAAATTATGTAAATAAAGATATAAATGAAGTAGTAGCAGAATTAAATTTTCAAGATGAAATTAATGCAGCCTTACTTGGTGAGGAAAACACTCTTTGGTATATATTAGAATTAGAAAAAAGCTATGAAAAAATGGATGTTGTAAACATTAAAGAATACTGTAGAAAACTTGATTTAGATGAGAATTCTTTATTTGAATTATATTCAAAATCCATAGAGTGGTTAAACGATTCAAAAATAAATTTTAACAAAATGTAAATAATTACATTGCCTATTTATTTTTACTTATTTATATTGTATAATTATGCCATAAAAGGGGTAGAAAAATAATAAGGGTGTGAATGTATGAGTAAATGTCCTTTTTGGTCAACCAGTAGTAAAAAAATAGTATGTAATAATGAATGTCCAATGCATAATAGTATTATGGAAGAAACGGATTGTATATTTAAAGAATTTCTTTCATTAGAAAGCATAACTTTTAAGGATATAATTGATGAAGACTTTACTTATTCTCAAGATAAACTGTTAAACTTTGATTATATTAAAGATTCTAGTAGTTATTAATAATGAAGACTCTAAAAAAATTAAATAAATTAAACTTAGCTAAATAAAAAGCGTCATAACAATGTATATATTGTTATAACGCTTTTTATTTTAGTCTTCTTTATAAGAATCACTATATTTATTTAAAAGATTATTTTTCATAGTCCAAAGCTTCTTAGAAAGATCTACATAATAAGAATGAGGATTCTCAAATCTTAATACTTCAGGCCATAGTTTTAAAGTCTCTTTTTTTGCAAATTCTTTAATCTCTGGAACTGATGGTGATGTGTATACTTGTTTTCCATTTTTAAAAATAGGAACTAATAATTCTTTTGTGTAGAAATTTGTTAATTTTTTCTTTTTCCATGTATGAATAGGATTAAATATTTCTATAGTTTTCTCATTTTCAAAAGACTCATCATGGAGAGCTAAAACATCTGCTAAAGCCATGTTTGAATCTTTGTCAAAGAAACGTACTATTTTTTTGAACCCTGGATTTGTGATTTTTTCATCATTTTCACTAATTTTAATTTTAGGTATAAGCTCTCCATTTTCTTCAATGGCAGCAAGTTTGTATACCCCGCCAAAAACAGGTTCAGATTTTGCAGTAATAAGTCTTTCACCAACACCAAAAGAATCAATGCATGCACCTTGGCTTAAAACATCTTCAATTATATACTCATCTAAAGAGTTAGAAATTACAATTTTACAATCCTCATAACCTGCTTCATCTAGAATCTTTCTACACTTTTTAGTTAAGTAAGTTATGTCACCAGAATCTATTCTAATACCTACTGGTCTCTTACCTAAAGGCTTTAGCACTTCATTAAATACTTTTATAGCATTAGGTAAACCTGATTTTAATACATTATAAGTATCAATTAACAACAAGCAATTGTCAGGGTAAGTTGTAGCCCAAGTTTTAAAGGCTTCATATTCAGAACTAAATAGTTGTATCCAGCTATGAGCCATAGTACCTACAGCATTTAAATCAAACATCATATCTGAGATTGTACAAGCTGTTGAGCTACATCCTCCAATAATAGCAGCTCTTGCACCGTATATTGCACCATCATAACCTTGAGCACGTCTTGAACCAAATTCCATTACATCACGGCCACTCGCAGCTCTACAAATTCTATTGGCTTTTGTTGCAATTAATGTTTGGTGATTAATAGTTAATAAAACCATTGTTTCAACCAATTGAGCCTGTATTACTGGACCTCTAACTGTAACTAAAGGTTCATGAGGAAACACTGGATTACCTTCTGGAACAGCATAAACATCACATTCAAATTTAAAGTTCTTTAAATAATCAAGAAATTCTTCTGAAAAAACATTTTTATTTCTTAGATAATTAATATCATCTTCTGTAAAGGTAAGATTATTTAAGTATTCAATTAACTGTTCAACTCCAGCCATTATGCAATAACCACCACCGTCTGGAATTCTTCTAAAGAACATATCAAAATATGCTATTTTATCTTTTAAGTTATTATCAAAATATCCTTTTCCCATTGTAAGTTCATAGAAATCAACAAGCATAGTTAAGTTTCTATCATTTCTAACATTGAATTTAGTATTCATAAAAGTATCTCCAATCTATATTAAATTTTATATGTTCATTCTACCTTTCCTTTTTAATTATTACAATATTGTCTTACTAAATACTCTTTCATTCTTTAAAAATAAAGGTTAATATAATAGGAGTAAATATATACATATAAGTAGGAGATAAATTCATTATGAACAGGACAATTAAAATAGATGAATATCAAAAGAAAGCTGTTTTTGCTAAGGATAGAAATATGTTAATTTGTGCATGCCCAGGTTCAGGAAAAACTCAAGTTATAGTAAATAGAGTAAATCATTTAGTAAGTGACTTAAAAGTAAAAGAAGGTAATATTATAATATTAACTTTTACTAAAGCAGCAGCTGTAAATATGAAAAATAGATATTTAAAGTTATTTAATAAAAATACATCTCCTTTCTTTGGAACTTTTCATGGTTTATTTTATAAGATGCTTATAAAAGAAGGTCTTAAAATAAATATAATTGAGGGGTATGTTGCACATGGAATAATTGAAGGGGTTCTTAAAAATTATTTCGATGAAATAAATGAGGATAAAATAAAGGAAATAATTAATGAGATTTCTTTATTTAATACTTCAAGATGTTCCTTAGATAGCTATCAATGTAATGTTTCAAAAGAGATATTTACTAACTGCTATAATGCTTATTCTAATTATAAATTAAAAAATAATTTATTAGATTTTGATGATTTATCTATTAAAGCCATAGAACTATTAAATAACAAGCATTATTTAGAAGGATATAGAAATTTATTTAAATATATACTTGTAGATGAGTTTCAAGATTGTGATGATTTACAAATAGAGTTTTTAAAAATAATTAATAAGGGTAAAGAAAATTCATTATTTGCAGTGGGGGATGAGGATCAATGTATATATTCTTTCAGAGGTTCAAAGCCAGAATATATGGTAACATTTAATGAAATATTTAGAAAAGGGAAAAAATATTATTTATCTAGAAATTATAGAAGTAATAAAAATATAGTAGAATGCTCTAAAGATGTAATAGGTTTTAACAAAGAAAGAAATGAAAAGGAAATAGTAGCAAGCAAAAAAGAAAAAGGTATTATCAAATTTTCTACTCCATTTGATGAAAAAATTCAAGGGGAAGAAATAGTAAATACTATAAGGAACTTAGTAGAGAAGGAAGGATACAATTATCATGACAATATGATTTTATATAGAACTAATATGGAATCTATGAGTATAGTAGATACTTTTATTAGGTTGAACATACCTTTT
>JAAYPK010000060.1 GCA_012519845.1 Clostridiales bacterium | reverse complement strand
TTGGTATAACAGAAAAAGGCTACACTCTTCTATTAATTACATGACACCAGATCAATGTGAATTATTAGCTAGAATTGCAGCATAAAAAAGTTTGACTTTTTGTGTCCAAAATATTGACATAAGACCATCTTGATTTTCGACAGTACATCCGATATTCACATTGTCATATCCAGTGCCCCAATCAGATGGTAGCGATACAAGGAAACGGTCAATCCGCTTTGTCAAAATCAAAAATTCTATGTCGGTTCTTTCTTTGATGATAGCCCAAACATCTTTACGCCATTCATCTGCTTCGGGAAGAAAAAAATCAGTTGCAAAACAGGTTGCAAGAATTTTATTCCCTTTGATGTTGTATTCTCCTTTAGCATTTTTTCTTATAGGCCAATCGAATTTATCTGTTTTTTGTATCGTATTTTGACCATAGCGTTTCGCATGTGGTCCGTAAAAATAACAATTTGTGCAACCGTCACTTGCTTTATAGCAACCTGTCCACGGCTCCCAATTCATAGGCATCCTCCTTCTTCATTTGGTTTGTTAGCATAAACAATGAGCAAACTTCAAACCTATTTTATTATATGGGTTTATTTATTCAGAGCATAGTGGCGGCTTTGATTTACCAAAGCCGCCATTTGTCATTTATCAAATAACAACGCATATTGCTTTACGACTTCAAGGGGAAACATAGTTCGCTCTGCCACTTCTTCAGCCGACATACCTTGAATAAAAAAGCGTTTGATAACCGTATTCATATCCTCTGCAATCTCCACAATATGATTGTCTGGATCGTATACTCGAATATCACGCTGTCCCCACGGATATTCTTTTATTTCGTGTACCCATTGCAAGCTGGAAATGCTTTTCATTTCAGCATACACCTTGTCTAAATCTTCTACTTCAAAATAGACTTGAAAGTTATGTGACTGTTCTTTCACACTATCGGCAGATAATCCAACAAGTTCGGCATATCCCTGTTGCAATGAAAAGCCCTCAAAGGTTACATGTACACCAATATCCATTATGATGTTTTGATGAAGAACATTTTCATAGAAATGCTTAGATGCGGCTATATCCTTAACCGCTAAAAGACAACCTTGATATTTCATTGTTCATTCCTCCTTTGAAGAAATTATATCGAATATTTCCATTCCGTCATAGTAAAAATCCGACATACTTTTCAAATATTCTTGAGGAGTAACACCGCTAATTGCTTTGAAATCCTTATCGAAATGGGCTTGATCGAAATATCCGGCTTGATGTGACAATGCAGCAAAAAAGCAGGGGGATTTTTGAATGTGTTTTAACACATAATTAAAGCGAGTTAAGCGAGCATAGCTTTTTACAGTCGTTCCGATTTGTGTAAGAAACAATCGGTTTAGCTGTCGTTCGCTATAACCCGATTGCCGGGCAACCTCTTTCACCCTTACTTGTCCATGACTATCAGAAATTGCTTTGGTTGCCAACAGCAAAGAGTCCGAAACAATATGTTTTTCCATACGTCTATATAGTATTTCCTCGCAAGTATTCACCAAATCTGTTACAGTTTTTGATGCTACAAAAGCCTGCTTAAGTGAATGGAATAGTTCATTGTCAATATCAATAAGCGAAAGGCGTTTGTCAGCAAATTCTACTTGGCTTTGCCGTGTGATTTGATACAATCCATAGGGCGAAAGCTGAATAAGTAGCAACACGTGATAATTATTTGGTTCCATTCCTAATAAAACAGGGGTTAAGGATGCACCCCACAGTTCAGCAATTACAGCATTTCCATCGAAAGCCAGTGACAATGTTCCACAAGCGTTAGGCATGAGTGTGTATTGTTCCATGAATGTATTCTTCTCTGGAAATACAATGTTATAATAGAGAATATACTTTCTCAGGCCCACATGGGAGGGGAATATATTGAATTGTTTATCTTTTTTAATAATCACATTAGTCCCCCTTTCTTCGATACATCTTTTACATAAATGTAATCCATATAGTCAATGTACTTTCGCCAAAACAATATACCAATTATATACGGACGAAGGAATAATAGCAAGTTTTTCGCCTACCAATATGAGATTAAAATATACATAGATAAAACTTTACTTCGTTCAAATATCTCTACCTGAAATGTAATGTGTATAGAGAACAGTCAAATCAATATTTCTCAGCTTGTCTGAGAAATCTCCATAACTTTTCTCTAACTAACTGATTAAATTGAAGTAAAACATAAAAGACTTTTTAGAAAGAATTACTTCTAAAGAATACCCTTGTTATAATATAGGCTATCGCTCAGGGATTTTTATCACTAAAGCGATAACCACAACCGTATTAACATACTATAAAGGGTTTGCTTTTTTATTACCTGTTTTTGCTTTTCCTTGTATTTCTGGTACTACAGGTTCTCCTTTTCCATATCTTCCTTTATGATTACTTTCCGTACCATGAGGCTCGTTAACACCAGGCCTTCTCATTCCAGCTTTAGCCATATAATCAGTCCTTTCTTTTATAGAGATATTATATTTTTTTCTTTATTGCTTATATTTATTCTTACACTTAATTCCAGTTGGTAAAATGATAAAATTCCAATGGAATTTTTAAAATATATTATTTAAAATTAACTTGTTATTTAAATCTTATTTGACGTATAATTACCTTATATATCAATGGGAGGAATTATTTTGGGTGATTTTACAATAAGAAAATATCCAGAAAAGTCCTGGAGTATTTCAAAAATGAAAGTAATAGAAGGTTGTTATAGAGAATATTACTATACCTATTATGGTTCACATAATGGATGGCTAATGGATTCTACCATAGAGCAAAAAATAGCTTGGAGATTAAAAAAGCTAACTAATATATGGTTAATGTTTGGAGATAAGCTTCATATTGTTATAAGTGAAAACTTAAAAGAAAATAATAGAAATATTAAAGCAGAAGAATTAATAGAATATATGAGAGTAAACCTTAATAATGGAATAAAAGAAAGTATATTAAAATATAGAAGTGGTAAGTGGGATGAATATCCTAAAGGGGAAATGCTTCAAGAGTATTATTATGGTGGAAAGCTAGAAGATAAAACAGTTGCTGATATTAAAGAAAGAATAAATAATTGCTCAGAGAATTTTGTAAAGTGTAAAACTTATAAGGAGTTAATAGAGGACAATACAAAATTACTTGAGGCAGATGAAGGTAAATTTGATTATATAGTGATTGAAGGAGTAAAAGTTTTTGCCTTAATAGATACTTTATATATTGATTCAAAAGGAAATTATATAATTGTTGACTGGAAAACTGGTAAAACTAGTGAATATGATAAAGAACAATTATTAGTTTATGCAATTTATGTTATGGAAAGATATAATGTTCCTTTAGAAAAAATAAGAGGAAGAATAGAGTATTTAAATTTAGGTGAAAGGGAAGAATATATATTTGAGCACAGTGAAATAGATGATATATATAATAGAATAAAAAATGATTTAAATGTAATAAATAACTTTTTAATTGATAAAGAGAATAACATTCCTAAAGAAAAAGAAGTTTTCAGGAAATGTGATGATATAAAAAAATGTAATAAGTGCAAATATAAAAAGCTATGTTTTGATTTGGAGGGAAAAATATGAAATTAATAGATATAGTACAATTAACTAATTGTAAATATTTAAATATGTATAAATTAAAGCTTATAAATAAAGCTGGTAAACCAAAGGACTATTTTGTTGCAAGCAGAAGAAAAAGAGAAGAATTAACTTGTGTAACAAAGGATCATTCAAAATGTGATGGAGTAATGATATTGCCAATTACAAAAGAGGATGAAGTGGTTATTTTAAAACAATTTAGACCTGCAATTTCAGATTACTTATATGAATTACCAGCTGGAATGATAGATCCAGGAGAAACAATTGAAGAGGCAGCAAAAAGAGAACTATATGAAGAAACAGGTTTAGTAGCATTAGAATATGAGTTAGTATTAAAGCCAAGTTACTCTTCTGTGGGAATGAGTGATGAAACAACAGCAGTATGCAAAATGGTAGTTGAAGGTGAAATAACTAATAAGCATATTGAAGAAAATGAAGATATTGAAGTACTTAAAGTTAAAATAAAAGATATTAAAGAATTTGTTAGCTCACATAATATGTCAATTAAAGGAGCTTTAATGTTATTAAGTTTAGTAAAATAAAAAAAGTGTTTTTCTATAAAAAACACTTGTATTTAAATAAAGAACATGATAATATATGAATAGATTAAAAAATGAAAATTTTCATGTATTTAATTTTTAATTGGGGTGATTAAATGAAATTTCAAAGCACTAGGGGACTTGAAAAAGGAGTAGCTTCAGCTGAGGCAATAATAAGGGGAATTGCTAAGGATGGAGGATTATTTGTTCCTGAATCTTTTCCAAATTTATATTCAAAATTAAAAGAGGAAAAGAATTTATCTTACGAGGATCTTGCCTTTAAGATAATAAAAGAATATTTTACAGATATAGAGGAAGATCAATTAAAATCTGCTATAACAGATGCTTATAGCAATCGTTACTCTGTAGAAGTAAACAACGGATTTTTAGAATTGTACCATGGACCAACATGCGCTTTTAAAGATGCAGCCTTATTATTTTTGCCACAAATAATGAAAAGAGCAAAAAAGGCATTAGGAATAAATGATGAAGTTGTAATACTTACAGCCACATCAGGAGATACAGGCAAGGCGGCTTTAGAAGGATTTAAAAATGTTGAAGGCTTTAAAGTTGTTGTTTACTATCCAAAGGATGGAGTAAGCGAAGTTCAAAAAAGACAAATGATTACTCAAGAAGGTAATAATGTTAAGGTTTTTGGAATTACTGGAAACTTTGATAATGCTCAAACTGGAGTAAAAGAAATTTTTGGGGATGAAGATTTCAAAAAGGAATTATTAAAAGATCATATTAGATTATCTTCAGCAAATTCCATTAATATTGGTAGATTAGTACCACAAATAGTTTATTATTTTTATGGATACTTTAAATTAGTTAGTCAAGGTAAAATAAAACAAGGTGAAGAAATTAATGTTGTTGTACCAACAGGAAATTTCGGTAATATTTTAGCATCTTATTATGCAAAAAGAATGGGGTTACCAATACATAAATTCATTTGTGCATCAAATGAAAATAAAGTATTAACTGATTTCTTCCAAAGTGGAACTTATGACAAGAGAAGAGAACTTGTATTAACCGAATCACCTTCAATGGATATTTTAGTTTCTTCTAATTTAGAAAGATTACTTTTTGAAGGTAGTGGACGTGATGGAGAAGAAATTAATAATTTAATGAATGCACTTAATACAAAGGGCGTATATAAAGTATCAGATAAAATAGAAGCTTTCTTGAAAGATTTTTATGGAAATTATGCAACTCAAGAAGAAACATACAAAGCAATAAGTGATAAATATAACAATGGGGCATATTTAATGGATACACACACAGCAGTTGCAGAAGTAGTATTTGAAAAATACAAAAAGGAAACAGGAGATAATAGAGAAGCATTAATAGCTTCTACAGCTAGTCCTTATAAATTCCCAAGAAGTATTTGTAATGCATTAAATATTGATGTTGAGGGATGTACCGATTTTGAAGTATTATCAAAATTAAATGAAGTTACTAAGGTTAACATTCCTACAAACTTAAAAGACTTAGATAAGAAGAGTATTTTACATAATGAAGTTTGGGACAAGGATAAAATGAGAGATGCTTTATTATCTTATGTGAAATAGAGGTATGTAAATGATAAAAGTTAGAGTTCCTGCTACATCGGCAAATATGGGGCCTGGTTTTGATTGCATGGGGGTTGCAGTAGGATTATACAATGAGTTTGGCTTCAAAGAAACTAATGGGGGATTAAGTTTCAACGGAGTATTAGAAGAATTTTGTAATAAAGATAATATAATATATAGTGCCATGATGAAATGCTTTGAAAAAGCTAATTACAAAGTGTTGGGTCTTGAAATTAGCATATTAAAGCAGGATATACCAATCTCTAGGGGATTAGGAAGTAGTTCTAGTTGTATAGTTGCGGGGTTAATTGGAGCTAATGAAATTTTAGGTGGAAAATTTACTAGAGATGAATTATTTGAAATGGCAGTAGAAATTGAAGGTCATCCTGATAATGTGGCACCAGCTATTTTTGGGGGAATGGTTGTGTCAATAAAGGAAGACAATAAATTTTATTATGATAAAGTAAACATTAAAGAGGAATTAAAGTTTGTTCCTATTATTCCTGATTTTAGGCTTTCTACTAAAAAAGCAAGAGAAGTATTACCAAAGGAGATATCAATAAAAGATGGGGTGTATAATGTTAGTAGAGCGGCATTAATGATATCAGCCTTATCAAATGGTAATATGGAATTGTTAAAGTTTGCATGTAAAGATGCCTTTCATGAGAATTATAGAAGTAAATTAATTGAAGGTTTTGATAAAGTTAAAAATGAAGCTTATAAATGTGGGGCATTAGCATCATTTTTAAGTGGAGCAGGACCAACAATAATGGCTTTAACATTAAAATCTGAAGATGGATTAGTAAATGGGATTAAAGACTTTTTAATTAAGAATTCCTTACATTGGGATGTTTACGAACTTTCTATTGACAATGTGGGGGCAAAAGTAATAGAAGGTGAATAATTGATATGGGTGGAAATTATTTTTTAATAGATAGACGTGTTTTACCAGATGTATATGAAAAAGTTGTAAAAGCGAAAAACTTGCTAAAGGAAGGCAAGGTTAAAGATGTAACAGAAGCAACAAAATTTGTTGGAATAAGCAGAAGTGTTTATTATAAATATAAAGATTTTATATTTGAATTTTCAGAAAGCCAACAGGGGCGTAAGGCTACATTTAATATTAAAATTATAGATAAAAAAGGGGTACTATCAAATATATTAAATTATGTATCTAGTAAGGGTGGAAGTGTATTAACAATAAATCAGGGAATACCATTAAATGGGTATGCTTATGTTAGTTTAACAATAGACATGACAACCTTAAAAGGAGACATAAAAACATTGTTACAAGATCTATCGGAATTAGATAGGGTGGAAAAAGTAGATTTTATAGCAATGGAATAAAAAATCGCAAAGCCTTTCTGGCTAGCGATTTTTTTTACAATTTAGTTTGAGTTATAAAATTTTCTGTGGATTTATACCAAAAAATCTTATAAAGGCATAGGGCAAGTAAAATGGATGAATGGATAATACATAATCTCTTAAGAAAGTAATATATTAGTATTATAATTACAGCAAATAAAAATATTGAAGTACATAGTATTGTAGGAAGATTTTTAGAGCATTCAAGAGTATATTGTTTTGGCACAGGAGACAGTATGAAAATGTATATATCTTCAGCTGATTTTATGACAAGAAACATGGAAAAGCGTGTTGAAGTTGCGTGTCCAGTTTATGATCAAAAAATAAAAGAAACCATATTAAATATGTTAGATATAATGTTAAAGGATAACGAAAAGGGAAGACTTATAGATTCTAATGGAAAATATATTAAAATAAAAAAACAATGCTTAGAAAGTATAAATTCTCAGGAATATTTTATTGAGGAGGCATACAAAAAGGCAATTAAGCAAGTTACTATTGATGAGAAAAACAAAGATAAAATAATAGAAAAGAAAGAGCTACAAAGTATATATAAAGAAAAAGAAGAGTTACTGAAAATTAAAGAAGAAATACAATATTCCACTAGATTACTAAAAGAAGAAATAGATAGATTAAAAGAAGTACAAAATGAAGTAATGAAATTACATAATTTAGAGGCAGCTGCAACTTCAACAGATAAATAGTATATAAAGAAAAAGAATTCCATATGAGAATTCTTTTTTCTTTCTATTGACAGCAATGGATAAATATATTATTATAATTTTATAATTCATCGTTTTAGCATGATAAAGTGATGAAGTAAGGGGGAAGTATATGTCTAATAAATATATGATTCCTGAAGGAACTAGAGATTTAATACTTCAGGATTGTAAAGCAAAAAAGAAATTACAAAAGGATATAGAAAGTATTTTAGATAAATGGGGGTATGAAGAAATTGTAACCCCTACAATTGAATTTTATCAAACTTTTAATTCTGGCTTTCAAAATTTAAAAGAAGAGGACGTTTATAAATTCTTTGATAGTAAAGGAAGAATTTTAGTATTAAGACCAGATATGACTATACCTATAGCTAGAGTTTGTGCCACTAAATTTAATAATACAGATAAACCTATAAGGCTAAGATATTGTTCAGATGTGTTTAGAGTTCATGAAAGTTTAGGTGGTAAAAAAAATGAATATACAGATTGTGGAGTAGAATTAATAGGATTAGAAAGTTCTAAAGCAGATTTAGAAATATTATTAACTGCCTTAGATACCTTAAAAGTTCTTCACAATACAAATTTTAATTTAGAAATCGGAAATATAGACTTTTTTAATTCTGCTATAAAGGATTTAAATTTAAATGAAGAAGAAATTTTTTCTCTTTCTAATTTAATAGATAGGAAAAGCTTAAAAGAATTAGATGACTTTTTAGATGAATTAAAGGTTCAAAAGGAATATAAAGAGTTTTTTAAAGAACTTCCATGGTTATTTGGAGGAGCTGATATATTAGTAAAAGCAAAGAAATATGCATTTAATAAAGAAATAAAAGCTTCCTTAGAATATTTAGAGGAAATCTCAAAAGATTTAGAGGAACTTGGATACAAGGATAATATTACTTTTGATTTAGGTATGGTTCCAAGATTAAACTATTATTCAGGAATAATTTTCAAAGGATATGCTGATGGTGTGGGAACAACAGTATTAAGTGGTGGAAGATATGATAACTTAAATGCTACCTTTGGAAAAGACAGACCTGCTATAGGATTTTCCATTAATTTAGATTCAATGCTTGCAACAATAAAAGATAATTCTTTAGAAAAGGTTACTAAATACTTGGTTATTTATGACAATAAAAATAAAGTAAAGGCTATTAAGAAATCAATGGATCTTAGAGAAGAAGGAAAAATAGCTGTTTTAACTGAGAAAAAAGGAACAGTTGATATTATTGTTGAAAAGGTGGTTCTGGATATATGAGTATAAGTATAGCACTAACAAAAGGAAGACTAGAAAAAGAAACAGTAAAGCTTCTTGACAAAGCAAATTATGGTACTGATGAATTAAAAGATAAAGGAAGAAAACTTGTATTTAAGGATACAAAGAAGGACATAAAATATTTTTTAGTTAAGGCAGCAGACTCTATTACTTATGTAGAACATGGTGTTGCTGATATTGGTGTTGTTGGTAAAGATACTTTACTTGAGGCTGACAATAATTATTACGAAGTTTTAGATTTAGAAATTGGAAAATGCAAATTTATTGTTGCATCTTTACCAGAAAAGAATATTTATAAGAAAGTTGGACACATAAAAATAGGCACAAAATACCCTACAGTAGCAAGAGAATATTTTAAAAAGAAAAATATGGATGTTGAAATTATTAAAATAGAAGGTTCAGTTGAGCTAGCACCGATTTTAGGACTTTGCGATGCTATTGTTGATATTATGGAAACTGGTACAACTTTAAAAGAAAATGGATTAATTGTTTTTGATACAATATGTGATATTAGTGCAAGAGTTATAGTAAATAAAGCTAGTTGTAAAATGAAAAGAGAAGAAGTATGGGACTTTATTAATAGTTTAAAAAAGGTAATTAAGGAGGAATAATAATGCTTAAAGAATACAATCTTCAGGAAACAGGCTATGGGCAATTATTAAAGGACTTAAAGGAAAGAGAAGAAGAAGTAAGTAATGATGTATTAGTAGCAGTTACTGATATTATTAATAATGTTAATAAAAAAGGTGATAAGGCTCTTATTGAGTATAGTGAGAAATTTGATAAAGTTAAGCTTTCTCAAATGGAAGTAAGTGAAGAAGAATTAAATGAATGCTTCAATAAAGTTGATAAAGAATTTATTAAAAACTTAGAAGAAGCAAAAGCAAATATTGAATATTATCACAATGCACAAAAATCAAGAGGGTTTATTTTAAATAAAGATAAAGGTGTGTTCTTAGGACAAAGAGTTCTTCCATTAGATTCAGTTGGTATATATGTTCCAGGAGGAACAGCAGCTTACCCATCATCAGTATTAATGAATGTTATTCCAGCAAAGGTTGCTGGAGTTTCAGAAATTATCATGACAACTCCTCCAAGTAAAGATGGTGGAATTAATCCATATATAGGTGTAGCTGCCAAAATAGCTGGTGTTAAGAAGATATATAAGGTAGGGGGAGCACAAGCTATTGCTGCATTAGCTTATGGAACAGAAACAATTCCAAAGGTTGATAAAATAGTAGGACCTGGAAATATTTTTGTTGCAGTAGCAAAAAGATTAGTATATGGAAAAGTTGACATTGATATGATTGCAGGACCAAGTGAAATTTTAGTAATAGCTGATGAAAGTGCAAATCCAGCATACTTAGCAGCAGATTTAATGTCTCAGGCTGAACATGATAAATTAGCTTCTTCAATATTAGTAACAACCTCTGAAAAACTATATAAAGAAGTAGAAATAGAACTTAGCAAACAAGTTGAAACTCTAGAAAGAAAAGAAATAATTTTAGAATCCTTAAAGAATAATGGTAAAGTTATTTTATGTAATACTATAGATGAATGTATTGAAATATCAAATAAGGTGGCACCAGAGCACTTAGAGCTTATGGTTAATAATCCAATGGAGCTATTAGGAAAGGTAAAACATGCAGGTTCGGTATTTTTAGGACATAATACACCAGAACCAATAGGCGATTACTTTGGAGGTACTAACCATGTACTTCCAACAAGTGGAACAGCAAGGTTTTTCTCGGCCTTATCTGTTGATAGTTTTATTAAAAAGTCATCATTCTTATATTACTCAGAAGAAGCAATTAAAGAAGATGGTGAAAAAATTATAAACATTGCTAATAAAGAAGGCCTAACTGCCCATGCAAATTCTGTAAAGGTAAGGTTAAAATAGTATGGAAAAAAGAGTAGCAAAAATTGAGAGAAATACAAGTGAAACACAAATATTAATAAATTTAAATATAGATGGTAGTGGAAAAACTAACATTAATACAGGAATAGGATTTTTTGATCATATGCTTAACTTATTTGCATTTCATGGAGGATTTGACTTAGAAGTAATTGCAAAAGGTGATTTATATATTGATGACCATCATATGATAGAAGATATAGGCATAACTTTAGGAGAATGTTTTTTAAAGGCTTTAGGGGATAAAAAAGGAATAAAAAGATATGGTAACTTTTTTCTACCTATGGACGAAACTTTAGCTCATGTGTCTTTAGATATTAGTGGAAGAAGCTTTCTACATTTTGATTGTGATTTCTCTAGGGAATCAATAAAGGATTATTCCACAGAAATGACAAAAGAATTTTTTAGAGCCTTTGCTTATAATTCAAAAATAACTTTACACGCAAGAGTTTTATATGGGGAAAATGATCATCATAAGGTGGAAGCATTATTTAAAGCATTAGGCAGAGCTTTAAAAGAAGCAAAGGAAGTTGATAAAGGCAATATGACATTACCATCTACAAAAGGAATGCTATAAGGGGGAATTAAAATGGTAGTAATTATTGATTATGGTATGGGTAATTTAAAAAGTGTATATAATGCACTAGTAAAAATTAACTGCCCATGTAAAATTTCATCTGATATAGCTGAAATAAGAAAAGCTGATAAGTTAATATTACCAGGGGTTGGTGCTTTTAAAGATTGTATGGATAATCTTAACAAAGCAAATTTAATAGATGTAATTAAGGAAGAGGCGGCTAAAGGTAAGCCTCTTCTTGGAATATGCCTTGGAATGCAGGTTCTATTTGAAAAAGGATTTGAGGGAGAAGAAAGGGAAGGTCTTGGACTTCTACAAGGTGAAATAAGAAAAATGGAAGATCCAAAGGTTAAAATTCCTCATATAGGTTGGAATAATCTTGAGAAAAATAGAGAAGATGACTTACTTAAAGATATTAAGGATAATCCTTTTGTATATTATGTTCATTCTTATAGGGCAGAAGGCTATAGAAATGAAGATTTAGTAGGATATTCAGTATATGGAGATTTAAAAATACCTGGATTATTTAGAAAAGATAATGTAATAGGAGCCCAATTTCATCCTGAGAAAAGTGGAGAAGATGGCTTACATATTTTAAGAAATTTTAAGGAGTTGGTATAGTGATAATTTTACCTGCTATAGATATTATAGATGGAAAACCAGTAAGACTTTATCAAGGAGATTATAATAAGAAGGAGATAGTTGCAGAGGATATACTTGAAACAGCTAAATCTTTTGAAAAAGCTGGAGCTTCTTATATTCACTTAGTTGATTTAGATGGAGCTAAAAAGGGAGAACTTGTAAATGGTGATGTAATTATAAAAGTTGCAAAAACCTTGAATACACCTGTTGAAATTGGTGGAGGTATTAGGAGTATTGAAACAATAAAATACTTAATTGAAAATGGAATTTCTAGAGTGATTTTAGGTACAAGTGCTATGGAAGATGAAGATTTATTAAAGAAAGCAATTGATTTATATGGAGACAAAATAGCAGTAGGAATAGACTGTAAAGATGGATATGCCTATGGAAGAGGCTGGCTTGAAGGAAGTTCTTTATATTATATAGATTTTGCAAAATCTTTAGAAAAACTTGGAGTGAAAAATGTAATAGTAACTGATATTTCAAAAGATGGAACTTTGGAAGGACCTAATGTAGAAATGCTTAAAGAATTATCAGAAAATGTGAATATGGATATAACAGCTTCAGGTGGAATAAGAGATATCCAAAATATAAAAGATTTAATTGATTTAGGTCTTTATGGTGCAATTACAGGTAAGGCAATATATTCAAATACTCTTTCTTTAGAGGAGGCAATTAAACTAACAAAGGGAGTGAAATAAATGCATACAAAAAGAATAATACCCTGTTTAGATGTAAGAGAAGGAAAAGTTGTAAAAGGTATAAATTTTGTTGGTATAAAAGAAGTTGGAGATCCAGTGGAACTTGCTGAAAAATATTATAAGCAAGGAGCAGATGAACTGGTATTCTTAGATATTACAGCTACTCATGAAGGAAGAGGAATAATGGAAAAGGTAGTAGAAAGAGTTGCAGAGAAAATATTTATTCCCTTTACTGTTGGTGGCGGTCTTAGAACTATGGATGACATAAAAAGAATTTTAAGAGCTGGAGCTGATAAAATAAGCTTAAATTCCCAAGCTGTAAGAGATAAAAGTTTAATACATGAAGGTGCTTATTATTTTGGTAATCAATGTATTGTACTTGCAGTAGATGCTAAGAAAAGAGTAGATAACTCTGGATGGAATGTAGTTATAAATGGTGGAAGAATAGATACAGGAATGGATGCTTTAAAATGGATTGAAGAAGCAGTCTCTCTTGGGGCAGGTGAAATATTATTAACTTCTATGGATGCAGATGGAACTAAGAAAGGCTTTGATATTGAACTAACAAAAGCTGTCTCTAATATTACAAATGTTCCTGTAATTGCTTCAGGAGGCTGTGGAACATTAGAACATTTCCATGAGGTTTTTGAAAAGGAAGCAGCAGATGCAGCCTTAGCAGCTTCAATGTTTCATTATGACGAAGTAACAGTAAAACAAGTTAAAGAATATTTAAAAGAAAGAAATATTCCAGTTAGATTATAGAGGTAAAAAATGAATAAAGAAGAGATATTAAAAAAAGTAGAACAAATAGATTTTAATAAAGGAAATGGATTAGTTCCAGCTATAGCTCAAGATTATAAAACAATGGAAGTTTTAATGCTTGCTTACATGAATAAGGAAAGTTTAATGAAAACTCTTGAAGGAGATACAGCTTGGTATTATAGCAGAAGTAGAAATGAGCTTTGGAATAAAGGAGCAACTTCAGGCCATTTGCAATATGTAAAAGAAATAAAGGTAGATTGTGATAATGATACTATTTTACTATTAGTAGATCAAATTGGAGCAGCTTGTCATACTGGAAACAGAACATGTTTTTATAAAGATTTATAAAGGAGGAATTATTCATGAGTCAAATAAAAAAAGAATTCCAAACTATTTTAGATAGAAAAGAAAATGCTGAGGAAGGTTCATATACAGGATATTTATTTAATAAAGGAAAAGAAAAAATATTAAAAAAGGTAGGTGAAGAGTGTACAGAGGTAGTAATTGCAAGTATGGCAAATAAGAAAGAGGAATTAATAGGTGAAATATGTGATTTAACCTTTCATATGCTTGTTTTAATGGCTGAAGATAACATAACCTTAGATGATATAGAAAATGAACTTAAAAAAAGAAGTGAAAAAAGCAATAATTTTAAAGGGGAAAGAAGAGAAATAACTAATTTCTAATAAATTGTTGAAAAATATAGAAAAAAGCAATAAAATATACTAAGTATAAAGATTTTGTTATTTATGTGTAACATGCTAATAAAACTATAAGGGGGAGTGAAGTTGAAAAGCGATAATAAGGAAAAAAAGAACGCTATTATTAGCTTTCTAATGGACAAATTAAGTGAAAATGACAATAAAGTAGAAGATAATAAAATTTCTGAATTTCCTGTTAAAGAAGTTGAATCAACTAAAGATTTAAGTGCTAGAGAACTATTTTATTATGAAGATTTAACGCCAAAAGATAATATTGATAATGAAAAAAATTATGCCAATGCATTAAATTATGCACTACAAAATGAAACTATTAAAAACATTGGGATAACAGGACCTAGAGGGGCAGGTAAAAGCAGTATTATTAAAACTTATGCAAAAAATCATAGAGAATATACATATTTAAATATTTCCCTTGGTAATTTTGCATATATAAATGATGAAAATTTAGAAAACAGAATAGAAAAAAGTATTTTACAACAAATTTTTTATAGTGTAAGTGATGAGAATCTTCCTAAATTAAAATTGGCAAAAACGGAATTAGAAGTAAATGGATATACTGAGGATTCATTAATTTCAAGATTTTTTGGAGAGGTTATTCACTTCTTTGAAGTACAACCATTTGATGTAGTAATATTTCAAGATATAGATACCTTTGGTACTATGGAGATATTTGGTAAGCTTAGAGAGCTTAATAAAATGATTAACAATTCAAGTCAGATATACAGAAAAGTTGTTTTTATATATGAGGTTTCTGATGATATTTTTACTGATAAGGGTAAAATTAATAGAATAGAAGCTAATAAAAACAGAGCAAAGTTTTTCGATTTTATCATACCTGTAATTCCTGTAGTAAATTCAAATAATACATATGAAATCCTAAAAGAAAAACTTATGAATTTGGATTTAAAGAAGCCAATTTCAGATTCTTTTATAAAAGATATAACAATGTACATTGATGATATGAGACAATTAACTAATATATATAATGAATTTGTTTTATATGAAAGTAATTTAAGAAGTTTAGATTTAGATTTAACTAAATTACTAGCAATGGTTGTATATAAAAATCTATACCCTGAAGATTATATTAAGCTTCAAAGTGGGAATGGAATAATAGGGGAAATATTTAATAATAAGGATACAATTATCAATAATAAAATTAATGAAATAGATGATTTAATATTTAATATTGAAAATGAAATTGAAGAGGTTAACTCATCTTTTATTAAGGATTCTATAGAATTACAAGAAGCTTATTTTGCAAAAATAAAATCTAAAATAAATTTAAGCTATTTAATATTAGATGGTGAAGAATTTTCCTTTAAAGAAATTATTAATGAAGATATTTTTAGTAAGTTAAAAAATGTTAATAAAATTGAATATAGAGAATCACTATATTCTGATAAATATGATTTGGATTTAAATGATATTTTAACTGCTTTTAATGAAAAAGAAAACTTTTTTGATAGAATTTATAATATTGCTAAGAAGCAAGATGATACTTTAGAACAGCTTAAAAACAATATTCAAGAATTGAAGGAAGAAAAAAGAGAAATAAAATTACTTTCTCTTAAAGATATAATAAGAAAATATAATTCTAATTCTGTATTTAATGAAGAAGCTAAGAAGGAAAAGTTAATTGTATTTTTAATTAGCAATGGATATATTGACGAGTTATATGAATTTTATACTACATATTTTTATCCAGGAAGCCTTTCAACTAATGATATGAACTATATTTTAAAAGTTAAAAACTTAGAGGATGTAGATCAATCATATAAAATAGATAATGTTTATAATATAATTGATAAATTAAATAAAAATGATTTTAATTGCAGTGCAGTAATTAATTATGATTTAGTAGAAGGTATTTTAGATAAGTACAATGAAGGAAATAATAAAGAATACTTTGATAAAATAATTAATGTTCTTTCAAATGAAAGTTCTAAATCTATAGAATTTATTGATGAATTTAAAGACATAACAAAACATAATGATATATTTATTAAACTATTATCAGCTAAGTGGCATAGACTATGGTCTTATGTAGCTTTTGAGAGTAATTATACTAGAGAAAATATAAATAAGTATTTAGAATTAATTTTAATGTATGTCCCTGTAGAAGAAATAATAATAATGAATGGTGATTCATCAATTACTAAGTATGTTTCATCATTAAAAGATATTAATTTCTTAAGTGGTGCAACAGATACATTGAAAAAGCTAGGGGTTAAGTTTAATAAAGTTGAAAATGATATAGAAGATGAAAATTTATTAGATTATGTTTATACAAATAATTTATATGCATTAAGTGAAAATATGATTAATCTTATAGCAAAGGAAAAATCTCCTGAAATATTAGATAATCTTGAAACAGCTAATTATACTACTATATTGAACAGTGGATTATCAGAACTATCATCCTATGTTAATAGTAATATAAATGAATATGTAGAGAATATTTTCTTGAAATTACCAAATAACAATAATGAATCAGAAGAAGCTTTAAGTACATTATTAAACAAAGATGAGATATCTCTTGAAAATAAAGAAAAGATACTTATGAAGCAAGAAATAATGATTCAAGATATATCAAAGGTTAGTGACAACATATGGGATATATGTTTTGAAGCTTCAAAAGTTGAACCAAAGTGGGATAATATTATTAATTATTTAAGCAGATTTAATAACTTTGGTAAATCTGTTATTAACTTTTTAAACAAAAAAGAAAATTACATAAGATTAGCCTTTAACAAAATAAACGTATGTCATTTAGTTGATGACAATAATGTTTTTAAATATTCAAAAGCTCTAGTATTATGCAATGAACTTTATGATGATAGTTATGAAGCTATAATTAACAGTATCCCTATTACTTTTAATGAGCTTGAAGAAATTAAAGAAATTCCAGAAAAGAGAGTTGAAATTCTAATAAATAATGATATATTAGGTTTTTCAGAAGTAAATTATAGTATAGTAAAACAATATTTTAAGAATTTAAAAACTTTATTAATAAAAAGACATGTAGATAAATTTCTTAAGAAATCAGAAAATTATGAGATAGATGAGAATGATTTAAATACATTAATATCAAGTGATGATATTAGCTATAAGAAAAGGATTAAAATAATAGAAAATTTTAATAAAGAAGATATATCAAATGAAGATGAAATAGCTAATATAATTTGCATTAAAATATTAAGTGCTAAAAAAGAAGGAAGAGAAAGTATTTTAAATGAAGTACTTCATAGTAGAATTCCAATAAATATTAGACTTAAGATTTTACTTTCACAATTAGATAATATTAATGAAGCAGAAACTTTTGAAGGATTTAAGAAATTAGGGTCTCCTTATTCTGAAATTAGTGAATTTGGAAAGAAACCATTAATTGATAGAAATGAAGTAACAGAAAAGATAATATCGAAAATATTTGATCTTAAGTATATATCTTCTTATAAGTTTGAAAAAGATAAAATAAGAATTAATACTTTCAAGAAAAATAAATAATGGAAAAAAAGGATATTTTAGTTTTAAAATATCCTTTTTTTTGATAATATTATATGTGATAAAGGGGGAGAATAAAATGGGTAATGAAAGAAAACTGTATAGGAACAAAGATTCAGGAATGATTTATGGGGTGTGTGAAGGGATTGCTGATTATTTTGATATGAATCCAATTATAATAAGAATATTATGGATTGTTTTATCTTTATGTGCAGGACTAGGTTTTATTTTTTATTTTATAGTAGCATTACTTTTGCCGGATATAAGTGAAAGAAGATAATTATAAATAAAAGTAATTAAAAGGATATTTTCAATTGAAAATATCCCATTTTTTATATATCATAAAAGTATAAATAAATAAAATGGAGGTATTTTAATGAGTACTCAAAAGAAGCTATATAAAAACAAAGCATTAGGAAAAGTTTGTGGAGTTTGTGCAGGAATTGCAGAATATTTTGATATGGATGTAACTATAATAAGAATATTATGGGTTATTTTATGTTTATGTGCAGGTAGTGGTATTATTGCATATTTTGCATTTGCTTTAATTATGCCAGATAAAAGTGATATATATTAATTTATTAACTAATTAATAATAGGGGGAGAAAAATGGGGAATATTTTTATATATATTATTACTGGAATTTGTTTATTAGCTCCCTATGGATATTTTGGACAAGACACAGTTAATGGTATTCTATTTTTATTAATATCAATGTTTTCATTATTATTTGTAAAAAGAATAAAAGGAAATAAAGTATATCTATTAGCATATATATTAATGGTTTTAGTTGGAGTAATATCATTGTTTAATTCTTCTTTAACCATAGAAACATTACAGGGATTATCACTATATTTTTCTGGATTAATGCTTTATATTGCATTTACATTTTATAAGGAAAAGGAAGTAGATATTATAAAGATTTCAACATATATTATTGCAATAAGTGCTTTATATTATGTTGTAATACAAGGATCTATTCTAAATGGTGGAGTTCTTAAAGATAGAATTGATGGGAATATAGGATATGCTAACAGTTATGCTTTAATTATGTTAATTGGTTTATATTTTAATAAAATAAGGGAAGAAAATTCTATTAAGGAAATGTTAGATATAATTTTTATTACAGGTCTTTTATTTACTGGATCAAGAAATAGTTTATTATACTTAGGGATTTTTGTTATTATAGATAT
>JAAYPK010000004.1 GCA_012519845.1 Clostridiales bacterium | reverse complement strand
ATAAGCAATGATAAAAAAAATGATATTTCTAAAAAAGATCATATTAAAGAAAAGAGTGAAAAAAAGAAAAAAAATATTACACTCCTTAGAATAATTAAATATATTAGATCTGTTAATAAATCTAAATATAAACCTACTTTAAAAACAACTGGTAACATAGATTATTCATTAGAAGATTCTTCTGATACTGCAATAATATTTGGATTATCTTCAATTTTATACGGCTTTACTTATAACTTTTTATCCATATTTCTTAAAGTTAAGAAGTATGATATAGCAATTAATCCTTTATTTAAAAATCAAATTTATATTAAAGCTAATATAAAATGTATAGTCCGTGTTTCAATTGGGCATATTATATATATGTTTTATTTAATTCTTAAAGAAATAATTGTAGAAAAGGTGAAAAAATATGAATAATGAACATCCAATAGAAAGTTTAATGAAAAGCACTTTAGAAAATATTAAAGAAATGATTGATGTTAATACAATAGTTGGTGAAGCTGTAGAAACAAAAAACGGAACATATATTATTCCAATTTCAAAAGTAAGTTTCGGATTTGCCTCAGGTGGTAGCGATTTTTCTCCAATTAATTCAAATACAGAAGGAAAATTCCCCTTTGGTGGTGGATCTGGTGCTGGTATATCAATTAAGCCAATTGCTTTTTTAATTGCTACAGATGATACCGTTAAGCTTATTCCAGTAGAAGGCAATAACCCATATAGTGCTTTAGCAGATTATATTCCTTTAGCAATGGATAAACTTAAAGACCTATTTAATAAAGAAAAAAAAGATATAAAAAAAGATATGGATTCCTGTGATTGCTATATTAACATAAATAATAATTCTGAAAATATTTAAAAATTAGGGGAAAAGACTAAATTTCTTTTCCCCTAAATTTATTATTCCTCATTATCATCATCAATATTTTCATCAAAAACTTCCTCTTCAAGAGAAAACATATCCAAAGATGGCAATTCTTTTAAATCTTGTAATCCAAATTGTCTTAAAAATTCTTCAGTAGTTCCATATAATATGGGTCTTCCTGGAACTTCTAGCCTTCCAATTTCTTTAATTAAATCCTTCTCTATAAGTCTTTGAATGGCACTATCTGATTTTACTCCTCTTATTTCATCTATATCTATTCTTGTTATAGGCTGCTTATATGCCACAATAGCTAAGCTTTCTAATGATGCTTGTGATAGAGATTGTCTTTTATTCTTTTTTAACAATTTTTGAATATAATCAGCATGTTCTGGCTTAGTAACAAATTGATAACCGCCATTGATAGAAATTAACTTTATTCCTCTTTCTTCACTTTCATAATCATGAACCATTTCTTCCATCAGTTCCTCTAAATACTTAGGTGTTACATCCATATTTATTGCTAAATCTCTTAAAGTTAATGGTTCTCCACTTACAAACAACAAAGCTTCAACAGTAGATTTTTGAATTTTCTTTCTAGAAGTTTCTTCAAATTCAAATTGTCCTGCATCAAAATTATTCATTTTCTTCTATCCTTTCAATAAGAATGTCCCCAAAACTTGCATTTTGATATACCTTAACTTCCTTTTGTTTTATAAGTTCAAGTAAAGCTAAAAAGGTAACGACACATTCCATTTTACATTCACAATCTATTATTATGTCACCGAACTCAACAACTTTTGTTTTACTCAATCTATCAATAAGATAATCATACTTGTCTTCAATTTTGTATTTATCTACATGAATTTTTCTTTGTACAACATTAACTTTATTTTGCTTACTTAAATAAATTTCAAGTAAATTATTATAAATTCGATACAGATCAAGTAAGGATACATTTTGAAATAAATCTTCATTATTGCTTGGGGATTCTTTTTCTTCTATAACTTCAGGTTTCTTTGTAAAAACACATCCAGAGTTTATATATCTACTACTAAAAAAAGCTGTAGATTCCTTTATTTTTTTATAAAGGATTAATTTTTCAAGAAGTTTCTTTTCAACATCTTCATCATCCTCTTCTTCCACTTTTGGCTTTGGAAGAAGAACCTTTGATTTTATTTCAATTAAAGTTGCTGCTACAACAATAAATTCAGATGTAATTTCAAGGTCCATTTCTTTCATTTCATCTAAATAATTAAGGTACTGATTAGTTATTTTATATATTTCTACATTTTTAATATTCATTTTATTTTTTCTAATTAAATGTAGTAATAAATCAAAGGGTCCTTCAAAATCTGCGACCTTAATTTTAGGTAATTCCATACTTTCATCCCTATCCTTTTTATCTTCATTGTATATATATAATATCAATTTTCTGTATCTTTAACAAGTTGAAAAAATTTAAAGTGAGTAGATAAATAAACTTTATCTACTCACTTTTTTACTTGAAAATATTTTTTATATTATATTTTATTGAATCTAGTAATCCGCCTTTTTCAATATCTCTATCGGAATATACTTCTACTTCTCCTACTTTTTCTTCACCAAGAAATACTTCACATTTTCCAACTACTTCACCTGCTTTGTATTCTTTTTTAAGATCTTCTATTACTATATTTTTAGTTAATTCTCCATCTACTCCTTTTGGAAGTACTACTTCTAAATCTTCCTTTGCCTTAGCAATAAAGAACCTATCAGTATTTTCTCCCATTTTAACTTCTTCCACATCTTCATCCTTAGATACAAGTTTTTTACCTTGGAATTTAGAAAATCCAAAATTCATTAAAATTCCTGCATCTCTATTTCTTGTTTTGTAAGTAGGAGCACCCATTATTACTGTTAACATTCTTACACCGTTTCTTTTAGCAGTAGCAGAAATACAATACTTAGCTTCACTTGTATAACCTGTTTTTAATCCATCACAACCTTCAAAAAACCTTACAAGTTTATTATGATTAACAAGTTCTATTGGTGATTTTCTTCCTTCAGATATAGTTTCCATATATATTCCTGAATATTTTAGAATTGAAGGATGTTTTAAAAGTTCTTGTGACATAATAGCAATATCTCTAGCTGTTGATAAATGTCCTTCTGCAGGAAGTCCATTACAGTTTTTAAATGATGTATTAATCATTCCAAGTTCACTTGCTCTATTATTCATCATTATAACAAAATCTGATTCTGTACCTGCTAAATATTCAGCTATTGCAACTGCTGCATCGTTACCTGAGGCAATAGCCACACCTTTTATAAGCTCTTCCATAGTTCTAATTTCTCCAGTATCTAATAGCATAGTGCTTCCGCCCATATTTTTAGCATTTTCACTACAGGTAACTTTATCCTCAAAGCTTATTTTACCATTGTCTATTGCTTCCATAGCTAATAACATTGTCATAATTTTAGTTACTGAAGCTGGTGCAAATTTTTCATCAATATTCTTTTCATAAATTATTTTACCTGATATTGGTTCCATTAATAAAGCTGATTTAGCCTCTATATTATCCATACTTCCTTCTTCAGCACAATATCCTTTATAGGTAGGAAAAATAATTATTCCTAAGGTAAATAAAATACAAACACTAATTACTTTAACTATTAATTTTTTCATGCATCTTCCTCCTTCGTAACATATTGTTCCCCAGGATTCATTAAATTATGACAAATATATTAATTTTATTGTATTATTTCATAAATTAAAGGAATATTTTCTTCATATTTATCTACTATTTCAATTTCTTTTAAAATTTCTCTAGCTGCAATATTACCTTTATTATTATCATTTGCATAAACTTTAGCTAAAACCTCACCTTTTGATACTTTATCTCCTCTTTTCTTTTCTAATACTATTCCTACTGATAAGTCAATACTATCTTCTTTTTTTTCTCTTCCAGCACCTAATTTCATTGCAATTATTCCAAGTGCTTCTGAATGTATTTTCTTAATAACTCCTGAGGAATTGGACTTAACATCTATTATGTAAGAAGGTTTTTCAAATAAATCTATATTATCTACAAATTCTTCATTTCCACCTTGTGCTATAATAAATTCCTTTAATTTCTTTAAAGCTTTTCCATTTTTTATATTTTCTAAAAGTAGCTTTTTTCCTTCTTCTATTGTACTTACTTTTTTAGCTAAAAGTAACATATTACTTCCAAGTACTAATGATAACTCAAGTAAATCCTTTGGTCCCTTACCTTTTAATGTATTAATTGCCTCAATAATTTCTAATGAATTTCCTATTGCATAGCCTAAAGGTTGATCCATATCAGAAATAACTGCTATAGTTTTCCTGCCAACACTTTTACCTATATCAACCATCTCTTTTGCTAACGCCCTTGCTTCTCCAGGAGTTTTCATAAAAGCACCTTCTCCAACCTTTACATCAAGTACAATAGCATTTGCTCCTGAAGCAATTTTTTTACTCATAATACTAGAGGCTATTAATGGCATACTGTCTACTGTTGCTGTAACATCTCTTAATGCATATATCTTCTTATCTGCTGGTGCTAAATTCCCTGTTTGTGAAACTAAAGCTAGTCCAATATTGTTAACATTTTCTATGAATTTCTCCTTAGATAGTTCAACTGAAAATCCTGGAAAGGATTCTAATTTATCAATAGTTCCACCTGTATGACCAAGACCTCTTCCAGACATTTTTGCAATTGGCACTCCTGTAGATGCAACCATAGGTGCCAAAAGTATTGTTGTTGTATCTCCTACTCCTCCAGTTGAATGCTTATCAACCTTTATTCCACCTATGTCATCCAGATTTAAAATATCTCCTGAATTAACCATTGACATAGTTAAATCTGCAGTTTCTCTTTTACTCATTTTATTTAAATAAATAGCCATAAGTAAAGCTGAGGCCTGATAATCTGGTATTTCACCTTTAGTAAACCCTTGAACAAAATAGTCGATTTCTTCTAAAGATAACTCTCCTCCGTTTCTCTTTTTAAGTATGATATCATACATCCTCATTTCTCTTCCTCCTATTTATCTAAAATTTCATTTAAAAAGGATTTTCCTGTTAATTCATTTTTAATATTTAAATATTCTAAAACTGTTTTTCCTATATCAGCAAATGAATCTCTAGTACTTATTTCTACACCTTTTTTTATCTTTTCTCCATAAACTAAAATAGGTATATATTCTCTTGAATGATCTGTACTTTCTGTAGTTGGATCACAACCATGATCTGCAGTAATAATTAAAATATCATCTTTTCTTAAGTTAACTAATATTTCGTTAAGTCTATAATCAAATTCTTCTATAGCTTTTCCATATCCCTTAACATCATTTCTATGACCATATACCATATCGAAATCCACTAAATTAGTAAAAATCAACCCATTATCTATGTTTTTCATGTATTCAAGAGTTTTATCTACACCATCATTATTATTCTTTGTATGAATGGCATCTGTTACACCTCTTTTATTAAATATATCTTCAATTTTACCTACACAAGCAACTTTTTTATTATTCTCAAATATATAATCTAAAATTGTTTTTCCAGAAGGGTCAAGAGCATAGTCACGTCTATTAGAAGTTCTTTCAAAAGATCCTGGCTTTCCAATAAAAGGTCTTGCAATAATTCTTCCTATTATTTTATCTCCAACAAATAACTTTCTTGCTTCTTCACACATTTTATATAGTTTTGATAAACTAATTACATCTTCATGTGCTGCCACTTGAAATACACTATCTGCTGAGGTATATACAATTGGAAAACCGGTTTTTATATGTTCTTCACCTAATTCCTTAATAATTTCAGTGCCTGATGCTACTTTATTTCCTAAAACTCCTGAAATATTGGCTCTTTTCTTAAATTCTTCAATTATATCTTCTGAAAATCCATTAGGATAAGTATTAAGAGGTTTCTCCAAAATTACTCCTGATATTTCTAAATGTCCTGTTACTGTATCTTTTCCTTTTGATTTTTCTTTTGCTTTTCCAAAGCAGCCAATAGGGTTTATACTTTTTTCTAATGTTTCACAGCCATTAATATTCCCAATACCAAGTTTTCTTAAATTGTTAATATTTAATCCTCCTAAGGCCTTATAAATATTACAAAAAGTATTACTTCCTTCATCCCCATATTCTTTTGCATCTGGTAATTCACCTATACCTAAACTATCTAATACAATTATAATAACTCTGTTCATTAATCTACCATCCTTTCGTTTTTATTATTATGCTCTTGGATGAGTTTTTCTATAAATTAAATTAATTTTATCACTATTTATAATTTCATAATATGTGTCCATATATGTTAAAACTTGATTTCCAAGAAGTTTTTGAACTGCTCTTACATTTGCTCCATTTTGAAGCATATGAACTGCAAATGAATGCCTAAATGTATTAAGATTTACATCCTTTTTTATTCCTGCCTTATGTGAATATTCCTTTACAATTCTCCATATTCCTTGTCTTGTTAATTTATTTCCATTTAAATTCACAAATAAGTTATTTACTCCAATATCTGCTACTCTGCTTCTAATCTCCATGTATTCTTCAATTGCATAACAAGCACTTCTACCTATTGGAATTAATCTTTCATACTTTCTATTATCACTACACTTAACAAAAGCTAAATCTAAATTTACATCTTCCACATTAACCCCAATTAACTCTGATACTTTCATACCAGTTGCATACATTAATTCTAATAATGCATTATCTCTAATCCCTTTTGTTCCTTCCTTATTTATAGATTTTATAATTTTATCAACCTCTTCGATTGTTAATATTTCAGGAAGCTTTTTATCTATTTTACTACTTTTATAAGTTATTTTTGGTATTTCTTTAATTAATTCATTAATTTTTAAAAATCCATAAAAACTCCTAAGACTAATTACAATTCTATTTACTGATCTTTCGGATTTCCCATCCTGTAGTAAATTATTAATATATAGCATTATGGATACGTTATCTGAAATAAATATATCAATATCTTTTTTCTTTAGAAATTTCAAATATAAATTGACATCTGTTACATAAGCATAAACAGTATTTTCACTTTTGTCATTGTTTAACAAATAGTCCCTATATTCATTAATAATTTCTATCATTATTCTCTCCCATGCATTATTACTTTATAATATTCGACAACATTTTTTTATATCCTTTACAGGTTTTATCTACAATTCTAACTAGTATAAAATTTCTCTAATACAAATTTTATAATATTAGGTCCTAGGTATGTTTCAACCATAACTCCAATAATAAAAAATATTAAAATCATCACTAAAGAATTACTTATGTTTTTTATTTTTTCTATCTTACTTTTCACAGGGCTTTTTAGAAATCGTTCCTTTAAAGTTTTATTTGACATGTTTATTCCAATTACACTTATTGCTATATAACAAGGAATATAAAATAAATTTTGAGGAATTACAGATGCTAAAGCAAGAATAAAACCTTTTCCATTAAATGTTGTTAATAAAAATGTAAAAGTATATCCTAAGGTAAACCCTTTTACTAAATCACATATTAATATCAATGGTGCTCCAAAAAAAGTTAATGATAATAATATTATAGGTATTAGTAATAGCATATTTTTTTTTAGTACTTTTAAAAATAAATCACCATAATCAGTTGTTCTTTCTGATGCGCCATTTACAAAGGTGTTAAAATAAGAAGTTACATCACTTTTATTTGTTGGATCCATATACTTAACTGTACATATTCCAATTACAATGCCTATACAGAATAATAATAGAACCAACAGATAGTATAGTTTATGTTCTCTAAAACCATTGTGAAAACTTTCCATTAATCTATTCATCTCTTACTCCTCTTTAAGTAATTATAGACTATACTATGTTATTTATTTTTTGATTATGCATAATACTTTAAGAACCTTATGTTATATTTTTATAGTAAAAAGGGATGCTGCAAAATGAAAACACTTTGTAGCATCCTTTCTTAATGTTAAATTAATTACTATTTAAAATTAACATCTTTTTTACTATTACATTTATTTGTACAATTATCACATCCGCAATTACAGTACTTTCCTTTTTTTATATCTTTAACTCTTTTATATATTACAAAACCTGCATAAGATCCAATTAATACTAATAAAATAATGGAAAAAATCATACTATCACCTTCTTTTAAATTAGGCTTCCTATTTGATAAACTAATGTTGAAATTACCCAGGCAACTACTAATTGAAACACAATTGAAAATATCATCCACTTATTAGAATTGGTTTCTTTCTTAATTGTTGCTATTGTAGCTATACATGGAATATATAATAAACAAAATACCATTAATGAATATGCATTAAGAGGTCCAAAACCTTCTGAACTAAATATTGAAAGTATGCTAGCCATTCCTTGAGTAGAATTAATATTGGATATTCCATATAATACACTCATACTTGAAACAACAACTTCTTTAGCAGCAATTCCTGAAATTAGCGCCACTATTATTTGCCAGTAACCAAGACCTGCTGGTTCAAATAACCAAATTGCACTCTTTCCTATAATTGCACCAAAACTTTCTCCCATATCAGCTACTTTTCCTGTAGGTCCAAAATTTAATAATCCCCAAATAATTATTGAAGCCACAAAAATTGTTGTACCAGCTTTAGATAAATAATCTTTAACCTTTTCCCACACATAAATTGATATTGTTCTGGCATTTGGCGATTTATATTCTGGTAGTTCTATTAGTAATGTATTTACTTCTTTATTCTTCTTTTTATCAATTTTATTTATAACTAGAGCAACCAAAATTGCTACAATTAATCCAATGATATACATTGAATAAGCAACTAACATGGCATGCTTTTGAAAAAATAATTCAGAAAACAAAACATATATTGGTAACCTAGCACTACAAGACATAAAAGGAGTAATTAATATAGTCTTTAGCCTGTCTCTTTTATCCTCTAAGGCTCTTGAAGCCATTACAGCTGGAACTGTACATCCAAAACCTAAAAGTAAAGGAATAAAGGCCCTTCCAGAAAGACCAATCTTTCCCATTAATCCATCCATAACATAAGCAACTCTTGACATATATCCACTATCTTCAAGAAAGGCTAATGCTAAAAATAGAATGAATATATTAGGCAAAAATGTTAATATACCTCCAACTCCTGCAATAATTCCATCTAAAATTAATGAAGTTACTATTTCATTTGCATGTACACCTTCTAAAAAACTAGCGACAGTTTGAGTAAACCATTCTAATCCAATTTCAAAACCGCCTTTTAAAAAATCACCTACAGTAAAAGTTAAAAAAAACACAAGTGCCATTATACCTAAAAAAATAGGAATTCCTAAATATCTATTAGTTAATATCTTATCAATTTTGTCAGTTTTCTCTGCCTTTGAATCCTTATTAACTACGCATTCATTAATAATTTCTTCAATAAAATCATATTTTTCATTTACAATTTGAGATTCATAATTTTTATCTACAACATCTGAAAAATCAATTGGATATTTTGATTTTACTTCTTCATCCATTTCAAGTATTTTTATAGCATGCCATCTTACATTTTCTATTTCAGGATACTCTAATATTAACCTATCAGAAATAATATCTATCTTATCTTCTATTTCATCACTATAAACTACTGCATATTCATTATGATGATCATGTTTATGCCTATATTTACTGTTTTCTTTTTCAATTCTATGTTGCTTTAAAATATTTTCTTTATTTTCATTATTGTGATGAGCAACTGCATGGATTAATACATCTAATCCCCTCTTTTTTCTAGCAGATACCGGGATTACTGGAATACCAAGCATTTCTGGAAGTCTATGAAGATCTATGTCCATTCCACGTTCTTCAACAATGTCCATCATATTTAAAGCTAAAATAACAGGTTTACCCAATTCAATTAGTTGTAAGGTTAAATACAAATTTTTTTCTAGTGAAGATGCATCCGCAATATCTACTACAATATCAACCTCATCATCTAAAATGTATTTTCTTGATAGCTTTTCTTCCATAGTGTATGAGGTTAAACTGTATATCCCTGGCAAATCAACCAGTTTAAAATTATTATCGTGGTATCTCATTGCTCCTTCTTTTTTTTCAACAGTAACTCCTGGCCAATTAGCTACCTTAAGTTTTGCTCCTGTATATGCATTAAACAATGTTGTCTTACCACAATTAGGATTTCCTATAAATGCAACATTTATTGTTTCATTCATTTTCTTTCCTCCTAACTTTTATTGCAAATGCTATTTCTTTTCCAATTGCATATCTTGTACCTCTTAATTTTATTATAGTTGAACCACTTCTCTTATTATTTAAAATTTTAACTTGGGTTCCTTTAGTGAGTCCAAGAATTTCCAGACGTTTTTTTACTTTTTCTTGAATATCTATATAATTCACTAAAAAGACATCTCCAATGCTACCATCTAATAATGTCATAAAATTCCCCCATTCACTTAAGTAATTACACTTACTTCAACTATAGTTTACATCTTGTTTACATTCTTGTCAATGATAGTCATTATCATAATCAAATTATAATAATTAATTTTCCATGGATAAAAATACAATTTAGTATATAATTATTGTAATAATATTTTTTCTAAGGTAGGTTTTATATGAATAGATTTGTAATATTTTTTTTATTATTAATTAATTTTATATCATTTATTTTTATGTACATTGATAAACAGAAAGCAATTCATAAAAAATGGAGAATAAAAGAATCTACATTAATTGGACTAGCTGTTTTAGGTGGGAGCATTGGAATGCTATTAGGCATGTATACTTTTAGACATAAAACAAAACATCCTCTATTTTATATTGGTGGTCCTACAATATTAATACTTCAAATAATAATTGTAGTATGGTTTAATATATGAAACTCCGCCAGGGATTTTGATAGAGAAGAACTGTTGGGATGTGCAGAACTAAGAGTAATAGATAAGAGAAGTGGATAGAAATCACAAATTTCTTTAATTATAGGTTTGTTTGAGTAATTCTATCAAAGAGTCACTTTCTTTATTAGTTTCTATTCTAACTTCTACTAAACTACTCTCTTAGTTTTTACTACCCCTCTTTTCTAATTATTATTTTATTATAACTTTTGTTCCTGACTTAATATTACTATAAAACCATTTAGCATTTTCTTCTGATAATCTAACGGTTCCATCAGAGGCAGGAGTTCCTAATGTGCCATTAACTACAGTACTTTTATCTTCTGCAAATAGAATAGATTCAAATAAAACACCATTTGCCATTCTAACCCAATATTTTGCTCCCTCATTATAATCTTCATCAAAATACCATGGTCCCTTTGAATTTGATACTTTTGTTACTCCTTTTGGCGTTTCAGATCCATTTACTCCAGAAGATATAGAAAATGATGATACCAAGTTCCATTTATTCACTTCTCCATTATAAATATTCATTGTTTGTGTACTTAAATCAACATATACAAAATTATTTGTATCACTTACTATATTTAGAGAATTTATATTATTAGTATTTAATGAAGTTAATGCATTTTTATCACTTTCTGCTTCATTTATTTTATTTTCTAGAGCTTCTTCTTCTTTCTTCTTTTCTTCTTCCTCTGCTTTTTTTAACTCTTCTTTTTTCTTTTCATCGCTACTATATTTTTCTTCTAATTTATATACTTCAGTTAATTTTTTAACAAATTCATCATTATCCCCTAAAATGTCACTAACCCCGTCTAATAATTCCTTAGCCTCAGTATATTGATTTTTTTCTATTAAAAAGTCTACCTTAATAAAAATCGAACCTTTTATACTTTCCTTTGAATCTGTTTTATACTTATTTATCTTATCTTTATATTCACTACATTCACTTGGAATATCTGTTAATAAAGTGAAAGCTTTATACGCTTCTATATATTTTTCACTTTTAAATAAATTAACAGCTTCTTTATATTTAATCAAAAATTCAATATTATTATTAATATTTTCCACCTTATCTTGTACAACATCGTATTCTTTAATACTTTCTACAGACTCTAAATAATTGTCTAAATCTCCATCTTCTTCTTTAGCTTCTTGAAGAATACTATCTAATTTGTTATTTAATTTATTAGTTAATTCATTATTAAAATATATTTTTTTAAATACATTAAGTTTTAAATTATCATTAACTAAAGTTTTAAGATAATCATATTCATTATGCTCTATAGCATTATTAACTTTATTTTTATACTGTCCATAGGAAGTATATTGATATGTAGTTCCACCTAATAATGACACCAAAGCAATTGCAACAATAACAATAATCTTTTTCTTCTTCATTTTGTCCTCCCCTTATTAATTATAACAGTATAATTATACAATATTTTCTGTATAATTTAAATATTTTACATATTTCGTCCTTTTTGGTATGAAAAGTGGAATGATAAAAGTATACATAAACTTTATCATTCCACCTTATAATTAGCTTATTTATTAAAACTCTTTTATTTTTACACTTTTTTTCGTATAAAAGTATTCTTTTCTAAAGGATATGGAGACTGAATTTTACAAATCATTCCTGGATGATTTGCAGTTTCTAAAGGATTATCCTCTTCATCAAGTAATTTATTTATTTTAAATTTTTCATTAAAAGATTTTGGTGATAATATTTCCACCTCATCTTCAAGTGAAAATTTATTTCTTTGTTTTAATGTAGCCATTTTAGTTTTATTATCATAATCTATAACAATCCCAACAACATCATACTCCCGTATGTGATTATTAGTATCATAAATGAATCCATCTTCTTTAGGTTCATTAAAGTAAAAACCAGTAAAATATTTTCTATGACTTACTTTATAAACTTCATCTAATAATTCCTTTGGTAGTTTATAATTTTCTGGATCACTGAAATACAAATCCAAAGCTTTTCTATATGCATTTACTATAATAGCAACATAGTATTCACTTTTATTCCTTCCTTCAATTTTTAATGAACTTACACCAGCTTCAATTAATTCAGGTATATATTCTATCATACATAAGTCCTTAGAATTCATTATATACGTACCATTTGAATCTTCTTCAATAGGAAAATATTCTCCCTGCCTTTTTTCTTCCATTAATGTATACTTCCATCTACAAGATTGAGCACAAGAACCTCTATTAGAATCACGGTTTGCCATAAAACTTGATAAAAGGCACCTTCCTGAATAAGACATACACATTGCTCCATGAACAAACACTTCTAGTTCTAAATCATTAGAAATATTATTTCTTATTTCTTTTATCTCATTCATAGAACATTCTCTTGCTAAAACTACTCTTTCTGCTCCAAGGCTTTCATACATATTGCAAGCCTCATAATTTATAGTATTAGCTTGAGTACTAATATGAATAGGTAAATTTGTATATTTTTTTACTATTGATAAAACACCTAAATCTGAAACTAATACAGCATCCACATTAGCTTCTTCAATATCCATTAAGAATTTAGGCAACATTTCTAATTCATTATTTCTTGGCATAACATTTACTGTACAATAAATTTTCTTTCCAAGTTTATGTGCATACTCTGCCCCTTCTTTAATTTCTTCAATAGTGAAGTTCTTAGCTGCAGCCCTTAAATTAAATAATTCTCCTCCAAAATATACAGCATCTGCTCCATACTGAAATGCAATTTTTAGTTTTTCTAAATTACCTGCTGGAGCTAAAAGCTCTGGCTTTTTATTTATCATATTATTTTCCTTTCTTTTTATAAGTACATTAAGGCTGAAATAGTTTTTACATCCATTATTTCACCTTTTTTTATCATTTCTTTTACTTTAGAAATTTTATATCCGTCAATTTCTATAAATTCATCCTCATCACAATTTTTAGCTCCAGAATATAATTCTGTAGCCTTGTATATGTATATGAATTCATCACAGAAACCAGCTGCCGTCATTATTTTTCCTAAAAACTCCATTTTGTTAGCCTTATACCCTGTTTCTTCTTCCAATTCCCTACGGGCAGCATTTTCTATATTTTCATTATTCTCCAACTTTCCTGCTGGAATTTCTAGTATAGTTTTGTTAAAAGGTAACCTAAACTGTTTTTCTAAAATAATAGTATCTTCATCTAAAAATGCTAAAATTGCCACTGCTCCAGGATGTCTAACTATATCTCTATTTCCTTCTTTTCCATTTGGCAACTTAACTTTAGTCCTTTCAACAGTCAGAAAATCTCCTTTAAACATAACTTCTTTACTAATAACTTGTTCTGTTAAATCCATTTTTATACCACCTTAAATAATTAATTAAATAAAGGATGCAGTATACCACTTTTTATGATATAATGCACCCACAAATTACTATAATCCAAGTAATTTGCTCCAGGTATTAACACCAATTATTCCATCTACTACTAAACCATTTTTCTTTTGAAATAATTCTACAGCTTTTTTAGTATTAGGTCCAAAAATTCCATCTACACTAATTCCTAGCTTTTCTTGTAGTAATCTAGTAATATTCCCTTGTGCACCTATCTTAATCATAGGACTTGCTCCTAAAGTTTTAGGTCCTGCTATACCATCAACATCAATTGCACCAAATCCTTGTAAATTTATTTCCTTTTGGAACCTTGTAATCCAACTATTGGAGCTATCTTCAATTCCAGTATTATTATAATTAATTGAATTACCTAATATTCCATTAATAATTGCCTCAGCTATTTTTTGTGGTCCTACAGTATTATAAATATTAACATCAGAAGACGTATCAACAAAACATATTTCAATTAACATTGCAGTTGATACCGTATTTCTTATTACAAATAAAGAACTTCCATCTTTAATGCCCCTATTAACAAAACCTAACTTCTCAATATTAGACAAAATGTTAAGTGCCTCTTGAATTTTTGATCCTTTATAGGTAAATATCTCGCTACCTTTTCCTCCACCAGCATTTGCATGAATACTAATGAATATATCTGGATTAAAATTATTACTACTATTAACTCTATTACTTAATGACTCACTAACAGATCTTGAATTTAAAGGTCTAACATCTAAGATAAAATGTCCTCTTTTTTTCAGCTCTTCTATAACGATTCTTCCTACAGAATTAATTATAGTTTCCTCATTAATTATTCCAACAGCCCCTCTATCCTGTCCTACTCCATGTCCTAAGTCAATTGCAATTTTCATTTTTTTCACTTCCTTAATATATTATATTAAGGAATTAAAAAATGACTACTTAATTTTTATTATTTATATAATTTTCCAAAGCATCCATTGCCAATATATAACCAAAATAACCAAATCCACATAATTGTCCTATGCAAGCAGGTGCAGTTTTAGATTCTTTTCTAAACTCTTCTCTAGCATGTATATTAGACATATGCACTTCAACTGTTGGTATGTTAACATTTCCCTTAATGGCATCATGAATTGCATAACTATAATGAGTGTAGGCACCTGGATTAATAATCACTCCATCATATTTATCAAAATACGCTTTTTGAAGAAAATCTATTATTTCTCCTTCTGAATTACTTTGGAATAAATCAATTTTATATCCCTTCTCAGCTCCTACTTCTTTAATTATTTTACATATTTCCTCAAAGGTTTTAGTTCCATAGACACCTTTTTCTCTTATACCTGTCATATTAATATTAGGTCCATTAATAACCATAAATTTCATAGTGATGTCCCCCTTACTCTATCTATTAAAATATTATATCAAATTTATTAATAAATACAAAGGAGCACCTCTATAAGAAGTACTCCAAAGCATAATAAATAACTAATACTTTTAATGGGAGAATAACTCTATTTTTTGAACGCGATAAGATAGTAAAATAAATTTATTCACATCAGTTATTTAATGATAACTATTTTCAATTAAATAATAATACATTATTTAATTTTTGTCAATAGTTATTGATAATCATTTTCATTTTATTATATCAATATATAAAAAAATTTCTTGAAGTTTATTTCAAGAAATTCTTCTAATGATATGTACTTACATTTTATCTAAGTTACCAAAAATAGCTGCACCAAATACTAAGAAAAAAATTAAATATAGTACTATACCAATTGCCATATAAATTAACATAGCTCTTGAATAATTCTTTCTGTTATTATTTCCACTTCCAAATGCCCAAACAAACATCATTACAATATTTACACACGGAATTGAATAAACTAATATTGTAATTACCCACTGTCCAACAGTCATTACCTTATTGTCTTCTTGTGAAAAATCAAACCCATTATTATCCATTTTTCATCCTCCTCTTTATTTATATCCCTATTTATTTCTTTATTATATGAAATATATTATTATCAAAATAAACTAAAGGCTCTACATTAGGAAAGTCATTAATCATTCTTAAAACATATATTGTTATAAAAAGAAACAATAGTATTATAACATATATTTTATATATTTTTACATATTTTTCACAAAAATATTTATTAAATAAATAAAAAATCATAGCAATAATTACAAAAATAAGTAAAGGATGCATTTCAAATGATTTTTTTATATTTAAATTAAGCAATTCAATAGCAGCCCTCGTAATACCACAGAATGGGCAAGGAATCCCAAAGAAAAGTTTTAATGTACAAATTGTTCCAAATAAATAATTCATTATTTGAGTAAAAATAATGAATGCAAATGAACCTACAAGTAAATTTCTTACATCATTTTTTATTTCTTTTTTCAAATTTAATCCTCTTTCATTTTTTATTGCAAAAAAATATTAAAATCTTTAAACATGAATAAGTATCAAAATTTATTTTTCCATGAAAAAATCATTATTAACCCGATTTATTTATCACCGATCTTAATAATGATTTTTATTATTTTATTGAAATTAATATTTTTTAATATTTATATCAAACAATTTAAGATACTTTATTCTTTAATCTTAGCTTATCAGCTATTATAGCAATAAATTCACTATTTGTTGGCTTACCTTTTTCATTGTGAATTGTATATCCAAATAATTTATTAATAGCCTCCACTTGGCCTCTTCCCCAAGCTACTTCTATTGCATGTCTTATAGCTCTTTCTACTCTTGATGCTGTAGTATTATATTTTTTAGCTATAGATGGATATAATTCTTTAGTTACAGCTGACAATAGTTCCATATCATTTACTACCATTGTTATTGCTTCTCTTAAATACATATAGCCTTTTATATGTGCAGGCACTCCTATTTCATGAATTATACTTATTATTTCAGTTTCTAAATCAACTGGTCCATTTCCAGTTGCAGCCGCTTCTCTTTCAACTATTGGCATTGTAGATGTGCTATTTTGCACTATTTTTTCAGAAGAATTATTATTAAACATTTCCCTAATTCTTTTTGTAAAAACATCCATGTCAAATGGCTTAACTACATAATAATCTGCGCCTAATGTAATTGCTTGTTGAGTAATTTTATCCTGACCCACTGCTGATAAAATTATTATTCTTGGAAATTTATCTAATTTCATATTATTTAATTTTTCCAATACCCCCAAACCATCTAAATGAGGCATAATTATGTCTAAAACAACTAAATCAGGCTTTTTTTCTTCTATTAAATCTAAAGCTTCTTTACCATCTTTTGCTATAGCAGTAACTACTATATCCTTTTGATTTAATAAATAATCATTTAAGATAGTGCAAAATTCCTTATTGTCATCTGCTATTAAAACAGATATCTTGTTATTTTCCATTTTTCATTCCCCTTTTTAACTTAATTAATCACTCATAAAACTGTATTTCTGTTCCCTTAATGGAATTATTATACTGTAATATTCATTAAAATGATAGATATTTCTGTCTATACATAATAAATCACAATATTTTTATAACACAATGTTCATTATAATTTATTATACTACATTATCGAAATTTCTTCATTCATTTATTACATCTTCCACTATTTGTAAATTATACACTATTTTTTTCCATTCGTAAATAGGTTATTGCAAAAAAAATATTATTTTTACATATATTGTATTTTGTTTATTTAATAATCCCTGATTCTTGTAACATCCAATCTATATAAATACCATATCCAATATCAGGCTTATTTATTAGTACATGAGTAACTGCTCCAACCAATTTATTATCTTGAATTATTGGGCTTCCACTCATTCCTTGAACTATTCCTCCTGTTTTATTTAAAAGTCTTTCATCTGTTATTTTAATAAGCATACTTTTAGCATCAATCTTACTTTGTGGATATAATTTTACAATTTCAATGTCATATTCTTGTGGTGGATTTTCATCTATTGTAGCTATTATTTTGGCTTTTCCTTCTTTTATTTCATCTCTAAATCCTACTTTTATTTTTTTGCCTTTATTTTGTTCCATAAGCTTTTGTGAACATTCTCCAAAAATACCACACTCAGTATTCTTTTTAATTTCGCCTAAGGGCTCATTGCCATTTAAGAATATTCCCCTTAATTCACCTGGATCTCCCTTTTCACCTTTTTTTATACTTATTATTGAAGATTCAATTAAATCTCCTTTTTTAATATCAAATAATTTATTTGTATCACCATCTGTAACAGGATGACCTAAAGCTCCAAATTTACCTGTTTTTTCATCATAGAAGGTAAGCGTTCCTACTCCAGCTGTTGTATCTCTTATCCATAAACCTATTTTGTATATATTGGAATCTTCCTTAATTAAATTAATGTCTCGCGTTAACATTTCATTATTTCTAATAAGCTCAACTGTTACTTTTTCTTTATTAATATCCTTTAAAGTTTTAATTAGAGATGATGTGCTTTCAATTTCTATATTATTTATTTTTGTAATCAAATCCCCTATTTCAATTCCAACTTTTTTGGCTGGTGATTCAACACTACTACCATCAACAATTATATCTGAAAATCCTACTACTAATACACCTTTTGACGAAAGTTTAACTCCAATACAATTACCACCAGGGATTACTTCTAAATCTTCAATTTTATTTAACTTTATTGATTTTATTGGTATTACTCCAAGAAATCTTATCTTTAAGCTTTCCTCTGAATAGTTAATAGTATTAAATGGTCCTACTTCTGGTATTATAGTCATTACTGTTTGTTCATTTTTAGTATAAATAGCACTTGGAACATTCTTTAATATAATGAAATTAGCCAATTGAAGAATCAATAGTGGAGCAATAATTATGCTAAATATTTTTAATACTTTTCTTTTCATATTATCTCCTCCTTTGCTTCTATCATTAATTTACCCTTTGAAGAATTCTTATATGCTATAGTAAGTTTGTTAGTAATGACATTTATTTTATGTATAAAAAAATAAAACCACTATACCTTGTGGTTTTATTTTTTCCATCTTATTATTTGTTATGTATTTTTATTAGACTTTATTTCATTTTTCTTTTGTTCAGCGAATGCCAACATTTCTCTAACATTGTTAATTGTTGCTTCTGTTACCTCATTTCCACCTAACATACTTGCTACTTGCATTATTTTTTCTTCTTTTGATAAAAGCTTAATTTCTGTGAATGTTTTTCCATTTTTTACATTTTTACTTACATAATAATGATGATCTGATAGTATTGCAATTTGAGGTAAGTGAGTTATACATAGTACTTGTCTTCCGATAGATACTTGATACATTTTTTCTCCAACTCTCTGCCCAACTGCTCCACTAATTCCTGTATCAATTTCATCAAATATCAATGTAGAAATTGACTCTTTATCTGCAAAAACACATTTTAAAGCAAGCATTATTCTTGATAACTCTCCACCTGATAAAACTTTTTCTAAATGTTTTAATGGTTCTCCAGTATTTGTAGAAATCATAAAACTTACTGAATCAAACCCTTTTTCGTTATATTCATCTTGAAATTCTACTAATATTTTCATTGAGGATTTTTCCAACCCAACATAAGATAATTCATTTAAAATTTTGTCTTCTAATTGTTTTGAATGATTTTGCCTTATATTATGTAGTATAATTCCTACATCCTTCATCTTAGCAAGTATTTCTTCTTCTTTTTCTTTTAATTCTGCTAACTTTTCTTCTGCGTTTAATAAATTATCATATTTGCTATTTAATTCCTCATAATATTTAAGTACATCTTCTATTGTTTTTCCATATTTCTTTTTATAATTATTAATTTCATATAATCTTTCATTAATCTTTCCTAATTTATTATCATCATAAACAATTTCATCGCCTAAATCCCGAATATCTCTTGCTATTTCCTCTAAATTATAAAAAGCCTCTTCTAAAATTTCTTTTTTCTTTGAAAAAGTTTCAATATGCTTTTCTATAGTGGAAACCTCATTAATTACTTTACTTAATGATTCTATTATAGAATTTCCTTCAGCATTTGATTTTAGTAATTCATAACTATTTTTAAGTGAATTATTTATTTTTTCAGCATTAGATAAAATATTATACTCTTCTTTTAATTCTTCTTCTTCATTTAATGATAAATTCCCCTTTTTTATATCATCTATTTGGAATTTTATATAATCTATAAGTTTTTCGTTATCCTCATTACCTTTGATTTCATTTATTTCATCCTGTACTTTTAATAATTCACTTTTTAATATATTAAAATTATCTAAAGGTTTTTCTAATTCTAATCCAATAAAATTATCTAAGTATTCAATATGTACACCTCTTTGAAGAAGACTTTGATTTTGATGTTGTCCATGAATATCTAAAATCTTTTCGCGAATATTCTTTAATTGACTTGCTATAAGACTTTTACCATTAACTTTTATTATACTTCTCCCACTTAAAGTAGTTTCTCTAGAAATTATTATTATATCATCATAATCAATGTTAAGATTATTTAAAGAATTTTTTATGCCTTCATTATTAATAGAGAATACTGCTTCAACATAAGTTCTTTCTTCACCAGTTCTAATTAAATCTTTTGAAAATTTTCCACCTAAAACATAGTCTATAGCATCAATAAGTATCGACTTACCTGCACCTGTTTCACCAGATAGAATATTGAAACCCTCATTAAATTCAATTGATACTTCTTCAATTAATGCAAAATTTCTTATATTTAATTGAATTAACATTACCTACCACCTTTATGAAATTAATTTTTTTATATTAATCACCAATTCTTCAGCTGCTTCTATAGATCTAACTATAATAAATATTGTATTTTCTCCTGCTATAGTTCCTGCAATATTTTTATAATCTAAACTATCTATTGCCTCTGCTACAGGTGCTGCACCCGCAGAGACTGTTTTAATTATCACCATTTTGTCTATATTTTCCACCGAAACTGCTAAACTTGAAATCATAGAATTTAATTTTTTATTTACTAAAGTATTTTCTGTTTTTGGCGCTTCATATCTATACTTGCCAGAAGCTCCCTGAACTTTAATTAGCTTCAAATTCTTTATATCTCTCGAAACTGTCGCTTGTGTAACGTCAAATCCTGCTTTTTTTAATTCTTCTGCTAACTCCTCTTGGGTATCAACATCCTTATTTTTAATTATTTCTAATATTCTTATATGCCTTTTTGACTTCACTTGCTTCACCATCTCATTCATTAGAATTATTTAATATTTTTGTTCTTAATACTTTAAAGTAGTCATAATCATCAAATAAAAGTACTTTTATATTTTTATTTGCTTTAGTTACCCTAATTTTTTCTTTTTCCAATACCTTAATTACCTTTTGTCCATCAACTGTTAAATGAATTTCTCTGCTATTTTCTGGAATTATTTCTATTACGCTATTACCATTAACCACCATAGGTTGCATACTTTTTGTATGAGGACAAATGGGAGTTAAAGTTATTAAATCTAAATTGGGATATACAATAGGTCCACCAGCTGAAAAATTATATGCTGTAGATCCTGTAGGGGTAGATACAATTAAACCATCCCCTTTGAAGGTTGTATACAATTTATTATCAACGAAAATTCGAAAATTTACAATTCTTGACAATATTCCTCTAGATACAACAACATCATTTACTGCATTTTCATTATGTTTATTTCCAATAGTACAATTTAGCAATATCCTTTTATCAATAGAATAATATTTGTTTTTAATTTTTTCAATAGCCTCATCAATATTTCCTACTTCAATTCCAGATAAAAAACCTAAATTACCCATATTTATTCCTACTAATGGAATAGAAACTTTCTTACTCATTTCTCTTGCTACATTTAAAAAAGTTCCGTCTCCACCTAAAACTAAAATCAAATCAATGTCATGATTTAGTTGTTGTTTATATGAGTCAAAGGAATTAAAAACAATAACTTCTTCTAAATTAAAAGCTTTCTGAAATTTATCCTTTACAATTTTTAATATTTTATATTCTGCATCCTTTGTAGGATTTATGGCAATAGCTAATTTTTTCATAATTCCCCCCAAATTCTATATTTCCGTATGGGAATCTAAAACTATCTTTTCCACAATGGCTCTTTCAAAACTACTTGCTTTTCCGTTGTCCTTTGAAAAATAGATTAGATATTCAATATTTCCCTCTGGTCCTTTAATTGGCGAATAACTTAATCCTAAAACATTAAGATTAATTGATAGTAAATAATCTACAATATCATATACAACTTCTTTATGTACTTCTATATCTCTAACAACACCTTTTTTGCCTACTTTTTCTCTACCTGCTTCAAATTGAGGCTTTATTAAAGCTACTACTTCCCCATTATCCTTTAATAAATTAACTATAGCTGGCATAATCTTTTTTAAAGAAATAAATGACACATCAATAGAAGCAAAGTCAAGTTTATCAGAAATATCGTCTTCAGTTACATATCTAATATTAGTTCTTTCCATACAAACAACTCTCTCGTCAGTTCTTAGCTTCCAAGCAAATTGACCATAGCCCACATCAACTGCATATACCTTTTTGGCACCATTTTGCAACATACAATCTGTAAATCCACCTGTAGATGCGCCTATATCCATACAAATTTTATCATTTAAAACAATAGGAAATGATTTCATTGCTTTTTCTAATTTTAATCCACCACGACTAACATATTTAAGGGTTTTCCCTTTAAATTCTATTTTTGAATCTACACTAACTTTTTCTCCTGCTTTATCAACTCTTTGATCATTAACAAATATTTCTCCAGCCATAATACTTGCTTTTGCTTTTTCTCTTGATGATAGTATTCCTTTTTCAACAAGCAGAGTATCAAGTCTTTCTTTTTTTTCTGACATTAAACTAACTCCTCTTATATTAACAGTTTTTTAACTTCATTAATTATATTTCCCATATCTAATCCGTTTTCTTCATATAGTTCTTCTATTTTCCCTTGACTTACAAATGTATCTTCATAGGCTAAAATTTTAATCTTATCTATATAACCACATTTATTTAATTCATCTAATATCATAGAACCTAATCCACCAGAATGCATATTATCTTCAACTGTAAGTATTTTGTAATTATTTTCTGCTAAAGTTTTAATTAATTCTTTATCTATGGGTTTTATAAAAATTGCATTAATTATTGTACAATTAATACCTTCTTCTTTTAACTTTTCATTTGCCATAATTATATTTTGAATCATTTTACCTGTTCCAATTATTGCTACCTTTTCACCACTATTAATTATTTCCCATTTCCCATATTTAATTTTAGTGATAGGCTTAATATTACTTATTGTATCAGTACCTTTAGGATACCTTATTGCAATTGGTCCATTATGATTTATTGCGTACCTTATTAATATATCCATTTCTTTCACACACTTTGGCGCAATTATTGTCATATTAGGTATCATAGACAAATACGATATATCCATTATTCCCTGATGAGTTTCTCCATCTGCTCCTACAACTCCTGCCCTATCAATAGCAAATACAACAGGTAAGTTTTGTATACAAACATCATGTAAAACTTGATCATAGGCTCTTTGTAAAAAAGTTGAATACACTGCAAATACAGGCTTCAAGCCTCCACATGTCATTCCTGCACATAATGTTACTGCATGTTCTTCAGCAATTCCTACGTCAAAAAATCTTTTAGGAAATTCCTTTGCAAAATCTTTTAATCCTGTACCATCTGGCATAGCTGCAGTAACTGCAACAACATTTTTATTTTCCCTTCCTACTGCAGTCATTACTTTTCCAAATTCACTTGAATAATCTACTGTATCTTCACCTAATTTTATTCCACATTCTAAATTAAATGGTGATACTCCATGATAAGTTTGTGGACTCTTCTCAGCAAGTTCATATCCTCTTCCTTTTTGAGTTATTACATGGATAATGACAGGTCCATCTATAGCTTTTGCTTTTTTGAATACTTCATTCATTTTATTAATATCGTGTCCATCAATTGGTCCAACATATTTTAAGCCCATATCTTCAAATAACATTGATGGCACAACTAATTGTTTAATACTATCTTTTATTTTGGTTAAAGGTTTAATTAATCCTTTTCCATACCTACTATTTTTTAAAGTAGTATTAATATTATTTTTAATTTCATTATATTTAGGTTCCATTCTTAAATCATTTAAATATTTTGATAATCCTCCTACATTTTTAGATATAGACATTTGATTATCATTTAAAATTATTATTAATTTTGTTTTCTTAAATCCCACATCATTTAAAGCTTCATATGCCATGCCACCAGTTAATGCTCCATCACCAATAACTGCAATTACTGAGTAATCTTCACCTTTTATATCTCTTGCTCTTGCCATTCCAAGTGCTGCTGAAATTGAAGTGCTACTATGTCCTGTATCAAAATAGTCGTATTCACTTTCATTCCTTTTAGGGAATCCACTTATTCCATCTTTTTGCCTTAATTTATGGAATTTATCTTTTCTACCAGTTAGAATTTTATGAACATAACTTTGATGACCAACATCATAAATTATTTTATCTTTACCTATATCAAAACTTTTAAATATACTTAAGGTTAATTCAACAATACCTAAGTTAGAAGCTAAATGGCCACCAGTTTTAGAAACACTTTCTATTAGAAATTCACGTATTTCTTTCCCTAATTCTTCTGTTTCATTATTACTTAACGTCTTTATATCATTAGGAAACTTCTTACTATTTAATAAATTTGTCATTATAATCATTTCCTTTTTAATTTTCTCTTTCTAAGAGATTAATTATTAATTCTTTTAATTCTTTTGAATCTTTATTTAATCCATCCAAAATGTCTAAGCTCTCTTTAGTTAATTCCACACACATTTTTTTACATTTTTCTATGCCATAAGTAGTAATAAAATTACACTTGTTACCCTCTATATCCTTATGTGCCTGTTTTCCTAACTTTTTCTCATTTCCAGTAACATCCAAAATATCATCTTTAATTTGGAATGCTAACCCTATTTTTTCCCCCAATGTATTTAAAGTTAATATATCTTTTTCACTGGCCTCAGCAAGGATTGCACCAGCAATTATTGATGCTCTAATAAGTTCTCCTGTTTTCTTTAAATGCATATACTTAAGTTCATCTTCACTTATTTCTTCCTTTTGTTCACTTAATATATCTACTACTTGGCCACCAATCATCCCTTCTGCTCCGGCTGCTTCTGCAATTTCTTTTGCAGCTCTTAAAGCAGATCTTCCTTTTTCTAATGAATAATTAATTAAGATTATCATTGCTTCATTTAGTAAAGCATCACCTGCCAAAGTTGCAATTCCTTCTCCAAAAACTTTATGATTTGTTGGCTTTCCTCTTCTTAAATCATCATTATCCATAGCTGGTAAATCATCATGAATTAATGAATACGTATGAATCATTTCTATTGCTGCTGCCATTGGTAAAACCTCTTTATAATTATCCTTATATAAACTATATGTTAATAACATGAAAATAGGTCTTATTCTTTTTCCACCAATATTTAAACTATAACTTGTTGCCTCATAAATAATTTTATTATAAGAACCTTTATTTTTAAAATAGTCATTTAAATAAATATTAATTTCATTTTTAAGATTATTTATTTTCATATTATTCTCCTAACTCTATCTCTTTTTCATCTTTAACAACTAATATTTTTCCTTCCAAAGTACTTAAAGTTTTTTGCAACTTGTTTACAAGCTTAACACCTTCCTCATAGGCCTTCATCGATTCCTCTAAGTTCAGTTCCTTTTCCTCTAAAGAGTTAAGTACCTCTTGAAGTTTGTTTAACATTTCCTCATAACTTTCTTTCTTAGCCATTTTATTTCCTCCTATTATAAAGGTGTAAATTTTCCTTGAACTTTTCCATCTTTTAATGTTATTTTAATATTTTTTTCTTCAGATATCTTGCTTTTTGTACTTATTATTCCAAATTCATCTTCTATTATAGCATAACCTTTTATTAGAAGGTTAGTAGGATTATTGGCAATTAATAAATTATTTAGTCCTATTAATTTTTCTTTTTCCATTTCAATTTTTTTTCTCATTATATAATTCATTCTGTTTTGTATTTTATCAATTTCCAAATATGAATTTGCAATTTTGCTCATAGGTGAATTTAATTTTAAGATCCTTACTAAGGAATCAATTTTTTCTTTTTCTCCTTTAAGTCTATCTCTTATAATTCTTTCCATATTTGTTTTAATATAATCTATACTACTAGTAATTTCTTCCTTCATAGGCACTGCAATTTCTGCCGCCTGTGATGGTGTAGCAGCTCTACAATCACTTACAAAATCTGAAATAGTATAATCAACTTCATGACCTACTGCTGATATAATTGGTAATTTAGATTTAAATATTTCTTTAGCTAATTCCTCTTCATTAAAGTTCCATAATTCCTCTATAGAACCTCCACCTCTACCAATTATAATTACATCAACAGAATTGCTTTTATTAAAGTATTTAATACCACTAATTATTTCTTTATATGCTCCATTCCCCTGTACTTTTGCTGGATATAAAACTAAATCAACTAAGTCATTACGCCTTCTGGTTACGTTTTTTATATCTTGAAATACTGCTCCAGTTAATGATGTTACAATTCCTATTCTACTTGGCATTTTAGGGATTGGTTTTTTATTATCTTCATTAAAATATCCTTCTTTAGATAATCTTTCTTTTAATTTTTCAAATTCTATATATAATTTTCCAACGCCATCTTCTTCTATTTCTTCACAATATATCTGCATACTTCCTGTTGCAGTATATATGGATGCTCTTCCACTTAATATAACATTCATTCCCTCTTTTAACCTAATATTAAGCATCATAGCTTTACTTTTAAACATAACACAATTTATTTTTGAACTGTTATCCTTTAATGAAAAATATATATGTCCACTAGAATGATACTTTAAATTAGAAATCTCTCCTTTTACAGAGAGATTATTTAAAACAAAGTCATTATCAATTATTTTTTTTAAGTAATTATTAACCTCAGATACAGATAAGATTTTAATTTTCATTTTTAATCATTGCCTCACATGCATTTTTTATAAGTAATGTAGTTGTTAATGCACCTACCCCTCCAGGAACTGGTGTTAGTAATGAAGCTTTGTTTATTACTTTATCAAAATCTACATCGCCAGTTATTTTCCCTTCAAAGGAAGATGTTCCTACATCTATTACTATTGCACCCTCTTTTATATATGTATCATCTAAGAATTTTGGCTTTCCAATAGCAACAACAAGTATATCAGCTGTTCTTGTAATATCTTTAATATTTTTGGTTTTAGAATGACAAATAGTTACTGTAGCATTTTCTTTTAAAAGTAATTGTGCTACTGGCTTTCCTACTATGTTACTTCTTCCAATTACTACTGCATTTTTACCATTAAGATCAATATTTAATCTTTTTAATAAAGTAATAACTGAGTTTGGAGTACAAGGTATGAAACCTGTTTCTCCCAAATATAGTTTCCCTACATTTTCGCTTGTTAAGCAATCTATATCCTTACTTGGTGAAATAGCATTAACTACATGTTTTTCATTAATTGTTTTTGGAAGCGGAAGCTGAAGCATTATACCATTTACAGAAGTATCCTTGTTAAATTTTTCAATTTCATTAATTAATAATTCTTCTGTAATATTATCCTCTAATATTACTTTTTGAAATTCCAGTCCTAATGAAACAGCCACTTTTTCCTGACTATTCATATAATATATAGAACCGCCATCATTTCCAACTAATATTGAAATTATCTTAGGTCTTGACTTTCCTTCAGCTACTCTTTCATTTACATAAGCTTTAATTTCTTCTTTTACAGTAGAAGCTATTTCTTTTCCATTAATTATTTGCCCCATATTTCCCTCCTAATTAGTATGTAAAATCTTATCTAAAACTCCATTAATAAAGGATTTGTTTTTATCATCAGAATATTTTTTACATAATTCTATTGCTTCATTTAATGCTACTTTAGAAGGCACATCCTCAATATATTTCATTTCATATATTGCAATTCTTAGAATAGATAAATTTACTTTGGATACCCTTTCCAATTTCCAGTTTTGAAGTTTCCCCTCAATTAACTGGTCAAGTTCCTCTTTATTTTCAAATACTCCTTTTACCACTTTTTCCAAATACTCTTTAGATATTTCAGTAATATCACCTTCATAATTTTCATAAAAGCTTTCTATTGCTTCTTCTGGAGTGTCTTTACTTATTTCCATTCCATATAATATTTCTAATGCTTTTTCTCTCGAACTTTTTCTACTCATTTTCTTCCTCCGAAAATTTATTTCCCATTACGATTAAATAACTTGTTATATTTTATCACAAGAATACTTTACTTTCTAGATTTAATAAATAAAAAGTGATAAATAATAAAACAAGCTATTTAAAATAGCAATTCTATTTTAAATAGCTTGTTTTTTTAAACTTCTTGTTTTTCAATAGTTTTTGGTAAAAATATATCTAGAACTGTTACATTAACATCATCAACAACAAGTCCTGTCATTGCTTCAACAGTCTTTTTTACATTTTCTTGAACTTGGCCAACAACATCCATTATTTTAACTCCATATTCAACTGCCAATCCTATATCAATTATAGCTCTATCTTCTTCTAATGTCACCTTAACAGCTCTACCTGAAGACTTTTTACCTTTAAATATATGTGTTAAATTGTTTGTAACACCACCTTGAAATTCTACAACACCTTTGATTTCTTCTGCTGCAATTCCAGCTATAACGCTTACAACTTCATCAGAAATCTTGACAACACCAATGTTTTCATTGTTGTTTAAGTCTTCCATTTTGCATAACCTCCTAAGTCTTGATATCAAAACTATTTTCTTATGTTAATTATATCAAATACATATTTATAATACAATTAATTATTTTTTAAGTTCAATTTTAACTTCTTTTATATTTGAAGCATTTTGTACTATTTCCTGAATATTAGCCCCTTGATTTTCATCAAGAGCATCAGCTTTTAATATTATATTTACAAAAGATAAATCCTCTGCTATTTCACATATTGCATCATCATATCCACTATTTTTAATACTTAATTCTACACTCTTTTGTTTGTCTTGCTTTAAAATTAACTTTTGAAGCTCTTTACTTGCATCTTCCTTTCTTTCTGCTGAAGTATTAGCATTATTTATAAGCTCATTTAAATTTTGAACTGTTGTTGCTTCGTTTTGTTCTCTTTCACTTCTTGATGAATAAAAAAAGTCTTGTGTACTTAATGTTTCTTGATCTCCTGATTCACTATCTTTATCTAAATTATCTTCTGTTAATAAAGTACTTAATTCTGTTTGATCATTTAATCCTTGTTTATTTAGTTTCCCTGCTAATAAAGCTGTACAAACTATTAAAGCTAATAATGTAAATATTATTCCCATTTGCTTTTTTGTCATTTTTATACCTCCTATTATTTTCTATTGAATTATATGCACTTATTTCATTGAATATACATTTACTTTGTTTGCTGATAAATTATATAGATTTGAAACAGCAACTTCTATATCATGCTTTACTTTACTATTATTAGCCCCTTCTGCTACTACTACTATTCCCATTACTTTTGGTTTATAAGTTTGTAAAATATAAGGCTCATTATCAGACATTACAACCTTTGATGTATCATTTTCTTGTCTATTAGTTCTTTTTCCACCTTCTTTATCAGTTTCTTCTGTAGTATTATTTTGTTTTGTTGATTCATAGGCAGGTACTTTTACTGAATCGCTTTCAAAATTAATCTTAACTTCAACTTCTCCTACTCCATCAATTTTCTTTAAAATACTTATTAATTCTGTTTTTTCAAGTTCTTCATATTGACTATTACTAATTGGTGTTTTTTCTTCATTGGTTGTTTTGTTATCTTTGTTAGATGCATTTACAAAATCCGGGCTTATTATATTTATTGCAATAAGTATAAAGCAAATTATAAGCAAAACTGCTAAAACGTTACTCACTTTTTTATCTGACAATAATTTTTTTATTTCATTCTTGATTTTATTGCTATCCATTTTAACCTCCTTCCGAATAATTAACTATTATTCTATTCCTTGATATCTTTAGTTCTTCGCTTAAGTAATCCTTTATTTTTTTTTGAAGGTCATCTTCAGTATTCTCTTTATTGTCCTTGGCCTCTCCTATTTGTATTTTTTCTATCTTTCTCACTTTATTATCCTTAATCTCTATTTCTATTTTCTCTAAATCAAAAGTCATTTTTTCATAATCAATTTCACATTTTGCATCACATGTAAAGTCAATGTCTATAAATCTTTCTTTAAGGATTCTTTCACAATTACTATTTATATTTTTAACCAAAGATTCTTCTTTGATATTTTTATTATTAACTATACTTTCAGAATAATTTATGCTTTCAAATTCTTTTTCATAATCTTTAATTAAGGTTGTAATTACTTTATCCCCTTTATTTGCAAATTCTATTATTGGCGACAACATTACTGATATTAATATTAATCCTAAGACAAATTTAAGATATTTTTTCATACTATTATCTGGCGAAATTAATTCTACTGCTGACATTAATATTAAGGTTGATACTAAAGTAATTACAAATTTATTTATTATATCCATCCTTAAGCTCCCACTAAATATTTTCCACAGTTTGCTATTACTGCTAGTAAAATAAAGAACATTAAACTTACACTAAGAACACATGATAATAATAATATTAGTGAATCACCTGCTGCTTGTACACATGAGGTAATTCTTTTATCTGAAATAGGCTCTATAAGAGCTGCTGTAAATTTGTAAATAAAAGACATAAGTAAAATTTTAATAATTGGATATAAGATAATCAAAATAATTACAACTAACCCTATTGAACTTATAGCATTTTTAATTATTAGTGAATAACTAGCTACAGAAGTAATAGCATCAGAAAAAGCTTTACCAACTATAGGAACAAAATTATCTACTGCAAATTTAGTTGTTTTTAAAGTTACAGCATCTATAGTACTTCCTGAAATACCTCTTATTGTTAACATAGCTATAAAAACTGTAATAACTATACCTTGAATCCAAATTGTAAACTGCTTTGTCATTTTGCATAAGTTATTAATTTTATGTTCATCGGATAAGTTGTTTACAAACTGTAATATAAAGCTAATCATAATAAGTGGAATTATTACGTTTGTATATATTTTAGGAATTAAAATTACTCCACTTAAAATTACCGGATCAAGAATAGCTGCTTGAACTACACCACCTGACAATGAAACCATACTTATTAAAATAGGTAATATTGCTGACATAAAATTAGATATACCATATATAACTTCTTTTGCAACTGATATGGAAATCAAAAAACTTTTAGATAAAATTAGTATTAACGTTACATAACAAGCATAAAAAGCTACTTCTGATATACCTTTGCTAGTAAATGCATCCTGAAGATTCTTTATAAGTGTACACAAAATTGCAACTGCAACCATAGATATAGCAAATTTTAATACTGTTGAAACTTCCTTAAAAATTAAACTTACACATGCTTTTAATACCTTATCTACAGAAATATTCCCAGTCCCACTTTTTATATAACTTATAATATATTCTCCTGGATCTAATTCATTCATTAATTCAATATCACTTTTCATTTTGTTTATATATTTATATAATTGATCAATTTCTTCATTATTTTCCTTTAATACCTTTTTTACTTCTTCCTCATAATTATCTTTTGTTTTATCTTCTGCTTTACAGCTGACAGTACTATTAAAAGTTAAAAATATAAATATGCTTACTGATAACAAGATTATAAGTTTTTTTATAAATTTCATTTTCACACCTACAGTATTTGTAATATAGAATCTAAGACAGCGCCTAATATTGGTATTGCCAAAATTAAAATAAATAACTTTCCTGAAAATTCAACTTTTGATGATAAACTTGAAGCACCTGCATCTTTACAAATTTCACTTGCAAAGGATGATAGATATGCAATAGCTAATATTTTAAGTATTATTCCAAAATAGACAGTATCTATTCCAGCTTTTTCTGATAATGCTTTTAAAAAATTAATTATTTGTCCAAGCTCCTTTAAACAAAATAAAAAAACAATTACCCCTGCTACTAATGAAATTAATACAGCTATATCACTTCTTTTTTCTTTAAAAAAAAGTACAAAAAATAAAGCTATTAATATAAATCCTATGATTTTAATAATTTCCATAACATCACCTAAAACATAAACATAGTTTTTACAGCATTAAATAAATCACTTATTAATGATATAATCATTATAAGTATTATTACTATTCCTGCTATGTTTGTAATAGCTGCAATTTCACTTTTACCACTGCTAGTCAAAACTTTATCTAATATAACTAAAATTATTCCTGCTCCCCCAATTTTAAAAAGTATGCTTACGTCTAGCATCCTTGTCCTCCCATTATATTATTAATATTCCTACCATAGCCCCAAAACAAATTCCTAAGTATCTATAAAGTTTAGTATTTGTAGATGAGGATTCCTCTGCTTCTTTTAAGTTATTTTTCATGTTTTCTAAAGCTATATTGAAAATTTTATCTTGACAGTATATACCTGTATCTCCTAAGGATGATAAAAAATCAATTAATACTTTTAAATCTTCCTCCTTTAAATGAATATTATCCATATAATGTGAAGATGCATCCTTAAAGGCATCAATAATATTATCTTTGTTACAATTAGTTAAATCAAAGGAGCTTTTAAGTAGTATTTCTGAATAAGGTTTCTTAAGATTTTTTTCAACCTCTAAAAATGCTTCAGGTAATGGTGTATTATTATAAATTACTTGATTTTGTAATAATGTAATTCCCTTGTAACATTCTTTTAAATCTAAAACCCTTTTTCTAAATTTTTCTCCATAAACAAAACCTATATAAGAAAATATTGAAAAAACAATAATTGCTAGCATAATTTTAAACATTTATCTGCTTCTCCTTTCATTACTTTATAAACTCCTTCAATAGTTCCAACACCATTTTTACTACTTAAAACTATTATTCTATCTAAAATGTAATTTTCAATTAATTCTTTAAAAACTATCCTTTTAAAAAAATCATTAATTGTAAATCCATGAAGAGTAATAATTATTTTAACACCTGAATTAAAAGCCATAATTAAAGATTCTATATCCTTCTTTGTTCCAATTTCATCACAAATTATAACTTCCGGAGAAAGGCTTCTAATTGCCATAATCATCCCCTCTGATTTCAAACAATTATCTAAAACATCTGTTCTTATACCTACATCCATTTGTGGCACTCCCATATAACATGCAGCTATTTCACTTCTTTCATCAACTATTGTTACTTTTTTACCCAGCCCTGAAATATTCCTTGCCATATCCCTAAGGATGGTGGTCTTACCACACTTTGGTGGTGCAATAATTAATGTATTTTTTATACTATTATTTTCTGATATATATCTTATTACCTTATTGGAACACCCAATTACTTCTCTACATATCCTTATATTCATAGAACATATATTTTTTATTGTTTTAATTTTTCCAGACTCCATAACACATTCCCCTGCTAGCCCAACTCTATGTCCACCTTTTATAGTTATAAACCCTTGCTTTATATCCTCTTCAAATGCATATAAAGAAAAATTGGAAATTTTCTGAAGTATAAATTTAATATCTTCTTTTTTTACTATATAGTCTACTAGTACCTCCCTTTCTTCTATAAATAATATACATGGCTTGTTTTCTTTAACTCTAATTTCCTGTAATTTATTATTAATTAAATATTTCTTAATATATTCTAATAAACTTAAAGGAAAAATTTTAATTAAGTCTTCATCCAACTTCAAATCACTTCCTCTTCCAAACTTTATATTTCATTATTATGTTAGTATGTTTGAAATATTACATTAACTTTCCGTAAATATGTAAAGAAAAAATGCCTTAAGAGATTAAAACTAATCCTTAAGGCATTAATAATAATTATTTTTTTATGTTATTATTACAATATGGACACTTAATATTATTATTTATCAAAGCAGATTCTTCAATGAAAATTGTCTTACCACAATTTTCACAATTAATCTCTTTATATTCTTCTTCTAATTCATCTAATTCTTCAATAGATACTTCTTCAAATAGCTCTTCTTGCAGTCCTGATATATCCTCATTCATATAATTTAAATTTTCAGCAATTACAGTTTGATTTACCATTACTTCTTCAACTTTATTATATAAATTATCTAATATATTAACAATTTTTGAAAATACATCACTATATTTATCATCTTCAATCTTTAAGATATCATCCTTCAGCATTTTAATTTCATTTTTTATTTTTTTCACAAAAACACATCCTTGTAAAAGTATATATAAAACCTTAGATAAATTTTAAAAAATAAAGATATCTCAAAAGAATTGTAATAATTTTGAAATATCTCTAATAAAATTAATGGTTAAATTCTTTCCATATATTCCCCAGTTCTTGTATCAATTCTAATTACGTCACCTTCATTAACGAACATAGGTACATTTACTATTGCACCAGTTTCAACTGTTGCTGGCTTTAATGAGTTTGTAGCTGTATTACCCTTTACTCCTGGTTCACAATGAGTAATTTGTAATTCAACAAAGTTTGGAGCTTCTACTGAAAAAGCATCTCCTTTATAAAACTTAATTACTGCAAACATATTTTCTTTTAAGAATTTTATTGCATCTTCTACTTTTTCATAATTTAAAGGAATTTGTTCAAAGGTTTCTTGATCCATAAAGTAATATAATTCACCATCTGAATAAAGATATTGCATTTCCTTTCTTTCTATAACTGCTTCTTGGAATTTAGCAGTTGGGTTAAAAGTTGTTTCAGTAACTCCACCTGAAATTACATTTCTTAATTTAGTTCTTACAAAAGCAGCTCCCTTACCTGGCTTTACATGTAAAAAGTCTATAACTGTATAAACTTGTCCTTCATGCTCAAAAGTTGTTCCTTTTCTTAAATCTCCTGCTGAAATCATATGAGTATCCCTCCAAAATATATAAGTTTCAATTTTAATACCTAATTAACGGTACTTAATATCTACGTTTTACGTAAAAATTAATTTACTTTTTTATATAATAACAATGTTATTTTGATAACAATGTTATCTGCACAACAATTTTATTTTATCAGAACAATATAATAAATGCAATAAGCTACTATTTATCTTAAGTAAATTATAAGTATCTTTACTTAATTAAGTTTATGCAATACTACTAATAAACTTAGGAAATAAAATGGTAATATTACAAATTATTTCTTTATTTTTCATAATAAATTTATAATCAAATATTTTTTCATTATTATATTTCTCATTTATAAATTGTGAAATATCTTGAGACATAATTACCTTCTCTATTTCAACTAAATAACCTAAATTATCATTAGTTATTTTTTTTATTTCACCCATTTCATTTAAATTAACATAATCGATAATTTCATTTATTTTCACTTCTTTGTTGTTATAATTAGTACTTATTGTTTCAATTACTTTATTGCTATCATCAATATTACATAATATTATAGTAATTTCCATTATACAAAGAAATATAACTATAAATAAATATATATTATATTTTTTCATTATTCCACCTTAAACTTAATTTTATACATATTCTCTTCACACTTTTCTATAGATTTTATTTTAATTATTCCGTTATTAGACAAATAATTATTTATACCTTCTTCATTTACTATTAATGAACATTCTCCTTTACTTATTTCTCCCTTTTCACTATATACTGTAATACCAAGTATTTCTGTTAACTTATTAATTGACTCATATTTATATTCTTCCTTTATCTCTTTTCTTACAATAGGCTTTTCTTTATAAAAACCTTTTATGGTGTACGGTAATAATCCCAAAAATAAAATTAAAAAAATAAGTATTAATCTTTTATTTTTTTTTACCTCTCTACTCTCTTTTTCTTTTAAAATAGTATATGGCAAAAAATCCTTATTTACATAGGTTTTTCTCATTAAATATGTCCCCTAAACTAATGTTTTCATATTTATATCCAATATTAATATTACAGTCCTTTAACACATAAAGATTGTTTTTTATGTTTAGTTCATTAATTTTACTCATTAATAATTCTTCATTTCCAGTAAAAAAAGAAAAATAAATATTTGTGCTGTTATGCATTATTAAATATATTACATTTCTAAATTTAAACAATAAATTCCAGCTCTTATTTTTATTTTTTTTATTCATTATTGATGCTACATAAGTTTGAATAGGTAAAATCTTAGTTTTAACCGATCCTTTTAAAATTGGAATCAGATTTTTACTTTCATTAACAGCATATATAATAGCTTTCTTACCTTTGTTAATATAGAAATATTGAACTAAATAATTTTCATCACCACCAAAATTCTCATGTATTATTTCTTTAATACTAGTTCCTTTTTTTATATATCCTGTACTAATATACAGTTGATGCTCTAATAGTATAATTATTCTATTCTTTTCCATATTGGGTACTTTTATAAAACTATTAATATCATACCATTCCTTATTATAAATTAAATAATTATTACTTACATAAATAATTGATTTTTTCAATAATAGTATTTACCTTTCTATTTTATTTAGTAAAACTAATTTATTATCTTTAACTTTATATCTATACAACTTTCTGTAAGATATATCATCAGCTAAATAAATAATTTCTATTT
>JAAYPK010000059.1 GCA_012519845.1 Clostridiales bacterium | reverse complement strand
TCCCAGCTGAGCTATGCGCCCAAAGTAAATGGTGACTCCTAGGGGAATCGAACCCCTGTTACCACCGTGAAAGGGTGGTGTCTTAACCGCTTGACCAAGGAGCCATATTAATTTTTTCTTAGAGCTACTGATGAAATTCATCTTTCTGCCCTAACCACATAGACTATAATACCTAAATAAATAAAAGGTGTCAACATATTTTTAAAAATTTTTCTTGGATTTTTACTTTCTTTATATTTTTATTGCTACTATTCCTTTTAAAAAATTTAAATAATACTAATACTTTGAATAAATTCCATATATGTTCTTATAGTTTTTTCTTTAATCTTAATAACTCTTTCTAAAACATCTATTTCTTTTTTAAGAGAAGATATAAATTCATTTTTTTCTAATCTATTTATTGAGATACTATATCCTTGCCTTTTAAAATTTCTACCATTAGCCATAATCTTTATTGGAAACTTATTATTAACTCCACAAACTATATCTTTTTGCCATATGCCTCTTCCATTTAAGTTATACTTATCTTGTATTATTATTAATTCTTTAATTTCTTCTCTTAACTCCTCTTCTAAAGAAACCTTTAGTGCCTTGTAAAAAAATACAGATATCCCCCTATTAAGTTTTATTTGTAAAAAGGTTTTATTATTAATTAAAAAGTCATCTATTTCCCCTTCACTTATTAGTTCAATATGAGAATATAAATATTTTTTAATATCCTTATTGTAATTAATAACCACCTCATTAAAATTCATTTTTCTAACTTTAAATTCCTTTTCATAGTCTTCATTATTAATTATTACCTTAGCCTTCAAAATAATCACCTCTATATTATCATTCCTAACTATGATAAAATTATTAATAAAAATACTTAAGGAGATATATTATGATTTTTCATGAAAATATTATTATTGGTGGTGGCGCCTCTGGATTAATGGCTGCAATTACTGCAAAAAATTTAAATAAAGATGTTGCCATAATTGAAGGTACTAATCGTATTGGAAACAAAATACTTACTACTGGAAATGGCCGTTGTAATATTTCCAATTCAAATATTTCATCACCATATAATTGTTATCAAAGTGAAAATAAGAACTTTTATAATTACTGTTTAGATACATATTCAGTTGAGTATATTAAGAATATATTTTTATCTCTTGGCCTTCCCTTTGTGGAATTAGAAAATGGGAAACTATATCCAAAATCTTTACAAGCTTCTTCTGTAGTAGACATACTTAAGCTTACTATTGAAGAATTAAATATTCCTATATATAACAATACAAAAGTAAAAAAAATATTTAAAAACAATCACTTTAAAATTCAAACAAATAATGAAACTGAAGAATTCTTTTCATGTAATAAACTTTTATTGGCTTGCGGTGGTAAATCTGCAGCTAAAACTGGATCCGATGGCTCAGGATTTAAGTTAGCTAAAGATCTAGGTCATAATATCATTGAACCCTTTCCTGCAATTGTTCAATTAAAATTAGATTATCCATACCTTAAAGCATTATCAGGTATTAAATTTAATGGTATGGTATCCTTAATCATTAATGATAAATTAGTAAGACAAGAGTTTGGAGAAATTTTATTTACTGATTATGGTATATCTGGCCCTCCAATTTTACAAATATCTTTATTAGCATCAAAAGGACTTAATGAAAATAAATCAGTTAAGATAAATATAGATATGATGAATGATAGCTCTATTGAAGATGTAGAAAACTTTATATATGGTCATTTAGATATGTTTTCCCATAGAACAATATCTTCTGCTTTAATTGGAATAATTAATAAAAAATTAATTCCTATTCTATTAAAGGATATAGGCATTACAAATATCCATATTCCTTGTTATGAATTAGATTGGAAATCTAAGCAAAAACTTTGTTCTAGATTAAAAAAATGGTCCTTTACTTGCATTGGCACAAATGGTTTTAATAGTGCTCAACTTACTGCTGGAGGAGTTGATACAACCTTTGTAGATAATAGAACCTTAGAATCAAAAATAATAAAAAATCTTTATTTCTCTGGTGAGATATTAGATGTTAACGGTGATTGTGGTGGATTTAATCTAAACTGGGCATGGAGCTCAGGCATACTTGTAGGGAATAATCTATAATTATTCCCTACTCCATGTTACTTCTAACTTTGTTAATTCCTCACCATCACCATTTTCAATTAAATGGTTAGTTATTAAATGTGGTTTTTCTTCCTTTATTTCAACTTTTGCTTTTATATTGTTGCCATAAGTTGTTTCCTTTTCAAATATAACTCTTACTCTTTCAATTTTATAATCTTTTATAACATCAACAGGAACAGATTCAATTGCCCATTCAAAATATTTTGCATTATTAACATGTCCATTAGAGTCTATATCACTATACCTTATGTTAAAATCCTTTATATTGTCTTCTCGTTCAATGGAATCAATCTTTCCCATATCTATTTTTACTTTATCTAAACCTTCTGCACCATATACTTTTATTTGTTCATCAGAAACCCTCATAGGTCTTCTTTTTTCTATATTTATTAGAAAGAATAATGCAAGTGCATTTACAAGCACCTTACCTTCTTCATTATAAATTGTGTACTTTCTATAGGCATAAAATCTATTAAATCCTATCCCCTCAGTTTCAATAGTAATAACATCTCTATATTTAGGATACTCAATTATATTTATGTCATATTGATAAAATACCCATGCCATTTTCTTTTCAGTAAGAGCTTCTATAGTCTCTCCTAATACTTCTGATTGATTATTACCTATATCACATAAATAATTGACTATAGACGGTAATTTACATTGTAATTTATAATCTACATCGTAATAGTTTATTTCATATTTCTTAGAAAACTTTTTTGGCATTATTTATCCTTCCCTTCTAGTTTTATACTAAATATTATAACATATTGTAAAATATAAAATTAAAATAAAAAAGAACTCAAGATTTATTATCTTAAGCTCTTTTTTGGTTATTAATTATTTATTTAATGCTTCTATTAATTGATCTAAATTTATACCATGAACTGTAGCTGCTTCTTCAATTGTTTCTGCTTGAGCTGAAGGGCAACCAACACATCCCATTCCAAATTGCATAAGTATTTCTGCCTTACTTGCATCTAATCTAATAACTTCTCCTATAGTCATTTCTTTTGTTATCATAACTTTTCCTCCTAATTAAATATCAGATACCTTAATAGTTTGATCTCTCTTTGGTCCTACTGACACATAAGAAATCTTAGTTGAGGTAAATTCTGCTATTCTGTTTAAATATTTCTTAGCACTTTCAGGTAATTCTTCATAGCTTCTAGCATCAGCTACTTTTTCATCCCAACCTTCAAATATTTCATAAACTGGCTCACATTGTGCTAAATCTTCTAGACTTGCTGGGAAATAATCTATTATTTCATTATTGAACTTATATCCAACACAAACCTTTATTTCCTTAAGTCCAGCTAATGTATCAATTTTAGTTACTGCTAATGATGTTAACCCAGATACTCTAGCTGTTGTTTTTAGAATAACTAAATCTAACCATCCACATCTTCTTGATCTTCCTGTTGTTACTCCATATTCATGACCTTTTTCTCTAATCCAATCCCCAACGCTATCTTCTAATTCAGTAGGGAATGGTCCCTTACCGACTCTTGTAGTATATGCCTTTGCTATTCCAACAGCATTATTTATAAGAGTTGGTCCAATACCTGTACCACTACATACTCCTCCAGCTGTTGTATTTGATGAAGTAACATATGGATAAGTACCATAGTCTATATCTAATAACATTCCCTGTGCACCTTCAAATAATACACTTTTATTAGATTTTATTGCATCATAAATACAAACAGAAGTATCCTTTACAAAAGGTCTTATTCTATCTGCATATTCTTTATATTCTTTTAATATTTTATTGTAATCTAATGGTTCTCCATTAAGTACTTTAGTTATTATTTGATTTTTAGCTTCAATATTTTCTTTTAATTTTTGTTCAAAAACATCATCATGAAGCAAATCACATATTCTTATTCCGCATCTCTCAAATTTATCTGTATAACAAGGCCCTATACCTTTTCCAGTTGTACCTATATCATTTTTTCCTCTTGCTTTTTCTTTTAATACATCTAATATTTTATGATATGGTAATATTAAATGTGCTCTATCACTAATAATTAATTTATTTGGTGTTACAGCTACTCCTTCTCCAACTAAATATTCAATTTCATCAAATAAAGCCTTAGGATCAACAACTACACCATTTCCTATAACATTTATTTTATCATCATAAAGTATGCCTGAAGGGATTAAATGAAGTTTATATTGTTTGTCTAAAACCTCTACAGTATGACCTGCATTGTTCCCTCCTTGGAATCTAACAACTACCTCAGCTGATTCTGCAAGATAATCTGTCATCTTTCCTTTTCCTTCATCGCCCCATTGGGCCCCTAAAACAATAAATGCTGACATACACATTGCCTCCTTAATGTATTCTACATATTTCATACTAACAAAGAGAAGTGAATAGGTCAACATAAACTCGAATATTTTTTTGCATATTAAGTAAATAATTCGTATAATGTTAATATGCATGAAAAAAATTATAAAGAGGTGTTTTAATGAATATATATGAAGAATCTTTGAAATTTCATGAAGACTTAAAAGGAAAGCTAGAAATAAAATCTAGAGCTAAAATTAATAATTCGAAAGATCTAAGTCTTGCATATACTCCTGGAGTAGCTGAACCATGTAGGGAAATACATAAGGATCCAGATAAAGCGTACATATATACAAGAAAATGGAACAACGTTGCAGTTATTTCAGATGGAACAGCTGTACTTGGTCTTGGTGACATTGGACCTTTAGCTTCATTACCAGTTATGGAAGGTAAATGTGTACTTTTTAAGGAGTTTGCTGATGTAGATGCATTTCCAATTGTACTAGATACAAAAAATGTAGATGAAATTGTTGATACTATTTGCAGAATTGCTCCTTCTCTTGGTGGAATAAATTTAGAAGATATTTCAGCACCTAGGTGTTTTGAAATAGAAAAAAGACTTAAAGAAAAATTAGACATCCCTGTTTTTCATGATGATCAACATGGAACTGCTATAGTAGTTTTATCTGGAATAATAAATGCCCTTAAGGTAGTAAAAAAAGATTTAAAAGATTTAAAAATCGTAATTAATGGAGCTGGTTCAGCTGGAACTGCTATATGTAAATTATTGCTTTCATCAGGTGTTAAAAACATCGTTATGTGTGATATTAATGGTGTTATACATGAAGGAGCAAATTTACAAAATGATAATTTAAAAGAATTAGCTAAAATAACTAACCCAAATAAAGAAACTGGATCGCTTAAAGATGCAATGAAAATGGCTGATGTATTTATAGGAGTATCTGCACCTAATATAGTAACAAAAGAAATGGTTGCTTCAATGAATAAAGATGCTATTATTTTTGCTATGGCAAATCCAACACCAGAAATATTCCCTGATGATGCTATTGAAGCTGGTGCAAAAGTTGTTGGAACAGGACGTTCAGACTATCCTAACCAAATTAATAACGTTTTAGCCTTTCCTGGAATTTTCAGAGGTGCATTAGATTGTAGGGCAACAGAAATAAATGAAGAAATGAAAGTTGCTGCTGCTTATGCTATTGCAAATGCTATTGATGAAAAAGATATTACAGCTTCAAACATAATACCAAAAGCGTTTGATCTAAAAGTTCAAAAAATGGTTGCTGAAGCTGTTAAGGAAGCTGCAATTAAAAGCGGAGCAGTTAAATAAGTTAGAATTTAATATAATTTCCTAAAAAAATGGTATAGCAAGTTCTATACCATTTTTTAGCAACATACTGAAAAGGTATTGCTATTTAAAAATATCTTTATTTTTTACATTGATTTTGACTTTTCTGCACATTTATCCATAGCTTCTATAATGGAACTTCTTAATCCTTTATTTTCAAGGACAGCTACTGCATCAATAGTAGTTCCAGCAGGAGAACAAACCATATCCTTTAGCTCTCCTGGATGTTTTCCTGTTTCTAGAACCATTTTTGCAGATCCAATCAAACTTTGGGCAGCCATAAAATAAGCTTTAGATCTAGGTATTCCAAGCTTAACAGCTCCATCTGCCATTGCTTCAATAATCATAAAAATATAAGCTGGGGATGATCCACATAAAGCAGTAAATGCATGAAAATCCTTTTCTGGTAATTCTACACTTTTACCAAAGCTATTATATATCTCAAATACATAATTAAGTTCTTCTTCACTAACATTAGAGTTAGCACATACAGCTGACATAGCTTCTCCAACAAGTGCTGGAGTATTTGGCATTGTTCTTACTATTTTGAAACCTTCTCCAAGCCAATATTCCATATTTTCTATTGATATTCCAGCTGCAATAGTTATCATTAATTTTTTATTATTAATATCTTCTCTTATTTCATCTAAAACCTTTTTGTACATATTAGGCTTTACTGCAAGTATTAAAATATCTGCTTCTCTTGCAACCTCTTTATTATCTGTTGTTACTTTAACATTAAACTTACTACTGATTTTATTAGCTGATTCTTCAGTTCTTGTTGACACTATAATTTCATCTGCACTTTTAAAACCTGAATTAATTAAGCCGCCAACCATTGCACTTCCCATATTTCCACAGCCAATAAATCCTATTTTCTTTGTCACGTTATTTTCCCCCTTGTATAAATAATTATATTCTAATTGTATACTACTTCTAAATCTGCAAACTTACTTAAGTTTCCTATAAATGCCATCTTAACTGTTCCAACTGGACCATTTCTTTGCTTTGCTAAAATACATTCAGCTATATTCTTTTCATCTGTTTCCTTATTATAGTACTCATCTCTATATAAAAACATAACTACATCTGCATCCTGTTCAATAGAACCTGATTCTCTTAAATCTGACAACATAGGTCTATGATCTGCTCTTTGTTCAGGGGCACGCGATAACTGCGATAATGCTATTACAGGACACTCCATTTCTTTTGCTAAAGCCTTAATAGATCTTGAAATTTCCGATACCTCTTGTTGCCTATTTTCAGAAGATGAACCAGACATTAATTGAAGATAGTCAATTAAAATCATATCAATTCCATATTCCATTTTTAATTTTCTACATTTTGATCTCATTTCCATTACTGATACCCCTGCAGTATCATCTATGTATATCTTTGCTTTTGATAACGGACCAGTTGCCCTAGCGATGTTTTCCCAATCCTTATCTTCTAATGTACCTGTTCTTAATTTAAGTAAATCTACATTGGCTTCAGAACATAACAATTTATATGCAAGCTGTTCTTTAGACATTTCTAAGGAAAATATTACTACACTTTTACCTTCTCTAAGAGCTGCATGTTCTGCAATATTTAAGGCAAAGGTTGTTTTCCCCATTGAAGGTCTAGCTGCAATAAGAACCATATCTCCCTTTTGAAATCCGGATGTTTTTGCATCTAAATCCTTAATACCTGATGATATACCAGTTATTTCACCTTTGTTATTAAAAAGTCTTTCTATTTCAAGAAATCCTCTTTCAAGAACTTGGTTCAAAGGCTCAAAATCACTTGTATTTCTTTTTTCTGCAATGTCAAAAATCTTCTTTTCGGCATTGTCTAATACATTTTCTACTTCCCCTTGTCTGTTATAACTATCCTCTATAATTTTAGTAGACGCTTTTATTAATTTTCTTAATATTGATTTTTCTTCAACAATTTTTATGTAAGCTTCTAAATTAGCTGTAGTAGGCACTGATGAACTTACTTCCGTAATATATGTAACACCGCCTGCTTTTTCTAATTGTTCTGTAGATTTTAGATATTCTAAAAGTGTTACTAAATCAACTGCCATATCATTTTTAAGCATATGAAAAATTGCCTTGAAAATTATTTTATGTCCATCTCTATAAAAATCTTCTTCTTTTAATTTTTCAGTTGCTTTAATTATTGCATTCTTATCTATAATCATAGAGCCAATTACTGATTGTTCCGCCTCTATACTTTGAGGTAGACTTCTCATTATTGGAGTGTCCAATTTAAACCCTCCTTCCTATTTTAATACTTCTTTTAATAACTCTTCTATAGTTGACACTGCATCAACCTTTATATCCTTTAATCCTGCTGGAATTTCCTTTTCATTGTCTTTTGGAACAAAAACTTGATTTATTCCTTTTCTTCTTGCCCCATATACTTTTTCAAATATACCTCCTACTGGCTTTATTTTTCCTCTAAGAGATATTTCTCCTGTAATTGCAACATCTTGCCTTATAGGCTTTTCTAATAAAGAACTAATTATGCATACTGTAATAGCTGCTCCTGCAGAAGGTCCATCTATTTTTCCTCCCCCTATAACATTAACGTGTATATCATAATCTTTTATATCTTTATCTGTTATCTTTCTAATTACTGAAGCTGCATTATATACTGAATCCTTTGCCATAGAACCTGCTGTTTCATTAAACCTAACAACTCCAGCTCCTTTTTTATTGGCTGGAAATACAGCTGCTTCTATTTCTAATGTTGATCCAATAAATCCACTAACTCCTAATCCATATGTATGACCAATTTCATAATTATTATTTTTATCAACTATTTCATAAGGAATATATCTACCAATTGAAATAATTCTTTCAACATCACTTAATTTAATTGTAAAACCTGTTGTTTTAACTCTTTTTTTACTGTACAAAGCATAGCCATATGCATCTGATAAAATATTTACCGCTCTTCTTCCTTCGAATGTATATCTACTAATATATTCAGCTACACCTTCTTCAAGTTTTACATTAAGCTTATTTGCCGCATTAATTACAATTTTCTGAATGTCAGAAGTTGATAAAGGTTCAAAATATACTTCTGTACATCTAGATCTTAAAGCAGGATTGATTTCACTTGGTTCCCTTGTAGTTGCTCCAATTAAAACAAAATCCGCTGGTGCTCCATTATCAAATAAATATTTAATATATAATGGCGTACTTTCATCATCTGGGTCATAATATGATGATGAAAATTCCACCCTCTTATCTTCTAATACTTTTAACAACTTATTTTGTAAAATATTATCAAGCTCTCCTATTTCATCAATAAACAATATTCCCCCATGGGCTTCAGTAACTAAACCTGGCTTTGGTTCTGGAACTCCTATATCAGCTAAATCCCTTTTACTTCCTTGATATATTGGATCATGAACTGATCCTAATAAAGGATTAGTAATTTCTCTTGGATCCCATCTTAAAGTTGTACCATCAACTTCAACGAATTTTGATTCATCATTAAATGGAGTAAACTTAAGCTTTTTTATTTCTTCCAAAGCAAGTCTAGCAGCTGTTGTTTTCCCTACTCCAGGAGGTCCATATAAAATTACATGTTGGGGATATGGAGATGATAATTTTGAAAGTAAGGATTGAATAGCTCTCTCTTGACCAACTACTTCTTCAAAAGTCTCTGGTCTAAGTAAGCTCATTATATTTTTATTTGTTATTTTATTATCTAGTTTTATTAAATCTTCATATTTCTTCTTTGTTTTTTTATTTTCTGTTCCTTTTTGTTTCTTAATTACAGAAAGCCTTACTTCATCTACATACTTTTCTTGTTTTTCAATAATTGATTGTTCTACTTTACTTTCAATATCACTTTGCACATATTTACGTGCAATTTCATCTGCTATCCAATCAACCACTTCTTCTAAATATATATCTATCATATCATCAGAAGGTATTACAGTATTTCCACTTCCATCTGATGCTATCATAAGTAAAGCATATGCTCTTTCATTTGTTTTTTTAGATTTAATATATCTTTGCAACTTAAATTTTACTGTTCTTGCTCTAACAGCACCTTGATCTAATACATTATTTAAAATATCATATAATACGTCTATTTTAGCTTCTTGTGACAGCTTTCCACTTGACACTTCTTTTAAGAAACTAAGTTCATCTTGGAAATTCAATAATACTCCTCCTTAATTATCTGATGTAACAATCACCCTCATTTTTGTTGATACTTCTGGATATAACTTAACTTCAATTTCATATCCACCTGCTACTTTTATTGTATCCATTACAATTTTCTTTTTATCTACTTTTATTTTATATTGTTTATTTATTAATTCTGCTACATCCTTACTTGTAATAGCACCAAATAACTTCCCACCTTCACCAGTTTTTGCACTTAACTTTATTTCTTTTCCTTTTAATTCACTAGCTATTTTTTGTGCTTCTTCTAATTCCTTAAGTTTTTGTTTTCTCTCATTTTCCTTTTTATTATTAAGTATATGTAAATTGGAATCAGTTGCTTCCTCTGCTAATTTCCTGGGAAATAAAAAGTTTCTAGCATATCCATCTGATGCTTCTATAACATCACCTTTTTTACCTATTTTTTTAACATCTTGTAATAAAATTACCTTCATGTCTATTCACCAACCTTTAAATATTTTTCTATTACCTCTTTTAATTTATATATTGCCTCTTCAATTGTTATACCAATCATTTTAGTTCCTGCAATATTCATATGACCACCGCCACCTAAGGCTTCTAATACAATTTGAACATTAATATCTCCTGATGATCTACCACTAATACAAATTGCTCCATCAATCTCTGCCACTACGAAACTAACTAAAATCCCAGAAATATTTAATAATTCATCTGCTGCTTTAGCCACTATTACAGTATCTACATCTTTAGGACATATTGCTATTGCTACTTTTCTCTCATCTACTTTAGCAGATTTTATTGTATCTGCTATTAAAATAAAATCGTTAAGATTATCAGTAAACATTTTTTTCACTTCTAAAGTATCAGCACCTACATTTCTTAAATAAGATGCAGCTTCAAAAGTTCTTACCCCAGTTTTAAATGAAAATCCTTTAGTATCCATATAAATTCCTGATAATAATCCTTCCGCTTCTATCTTTCTAAGCTTAGGTGATTTAACCATATATTGCAATAACTCTGTTATCATTTCTGAAGTAGAAGAAGCGTACACCTCAATATAATTTAATAATGATCCAGTAATTATATCTGGACTTCTTCTATGATGATCAATAATAACCTTGTTTTTTGCTCTTTCAATTAATCCTAAATCCTCAACATATCCTCTATTATGAACATCAACAACAATTACTAATGTTTCATCATCTAATTCATCATTTGCCTTATCTAAAGAAATAAATCTATCATTATAATATGAATCTTCACTTAATCTATCAAAAAAATACTCAATTGGGTTTATATCACTTCCTAGTAATATATAACTTTTTTTTCCCATTTGCCTAATAACAGAAGATAAAGCTAATGCCGAACCAAAACAATCCATATCAGGATTAGTATGTCCCATAATGTATACTTTACTACTATCGTAAATAAGCTCATTTAATGCATTAGAAACTACCCTAGCTCTTACTCTAGTTCTTTTCTCAATTTCATTACTATTTCCACCATAGAATTTAATTTTCTCATTGTTTTTTAATACAACTTGATCTCCGCCTCTACCTAGTGCTAGCTCAAGCGCCATATTAGCAAAATTATTATTTTCCAGTGGTGTTAAACCATCTCTACCAATACCAATACTAATAGTTGGTTCTAACTTATTACCTTTTTTAATGGCAGATATTTCGTCTAAAATAGGGAACTTTTCTCTTTCCTGTTCTGCTATATATCTATTTTGTACTGACAATACGTATTTATTATTATCATATTTTCTTATCATAGCATTAATATTATGGGCATATGCATTAATAGTTCTTTCAATCTCTGCTACTACTAAAGGCCTATCATTTTCATCTGTAGCCTCTAATACATCAGTAAAGTTATCTACTTCTATAAGTACAACTTCTTCTCTAATGCCATCTGAAGTAAGTAAATCACTAATATCATTAAAGAATAAAATAATATATTCATCCTCATTCCTTAATACTTTCATTCCCTGTACATCATAAACCCTTTTACCTAAGTTTAACTTCTGATGTACATAAATCTTTTCACTATTAATAATACTATCAATATTAATTCCGTTTATTACAGACATAATATTTCTTTTTATTAAATCTTCATCCTTTGTAATAGATAAAAATCTTTCATTACACCATAATATTTCCCCATCTTTTTTTATTAAGACTGTTGGTAATATTAAGTTATATAACTCTTCATCAATACATTTATTTATAGAATTAGTTAAATGATTTTCATCCTTATCCTTATCCCAATATTTACTTAGCTTAATAATACAATCTACCAAAAATAGAATCAGTATTAAAATTACAGCCTTATATGAACCATTTAAATACAATAAACTAATTATTAATATAATGATAAATGGTTTCAAGTAAAAATTGAATAATTTAAGCTTATTCATATTAAGCCTCCCATAAGATATTATTCTATCCTATTATTAATATATTCCTTTAATTTTGTTAAGCTTTTTCCTTGTTTCTCTACTTCATCTTCTGCCTTAATTCCTAATTGTAGCTTATCCTTTATAGTACTATCTACTTCTGAAAAAGAATATCCTAATTTTTCAGCTAACACATATAAAATTATTATTGCCCCTGAAATGCTATCTATTATGGCATTTTGTGCCACATTGCTTCCTTTTGTTAATAATGTGAAGAAATTTCCTATTACACAAAGTAATTGTGCCTTAAGACTTTCTATTATTTTTATATTAGCCATAACATTTAATTCTCTGTTTTTCAAAATTAGCCACCCCTATAAATCATTGTATATCTATTGTAATTTTTTTAAATCCTCTTTGCAACAATTATAAGAATGTTTTTCCAATTATTTGAAATCTTTTTCTTTTTCTTATCTTATTATAACAAAAAACCCCTGATATTTAAATCAGAGGTTTTGCTAATTATTACTCAGTTGTAAATGGTAATAATGCTATATTTCTTGATCTCTTTATTGCTTCAGTTAATTCTCTTTGATGCTTTGCACATGTTCCTGAAATTCTTCTTGGAAGAATCTTACCTCTTTCTGTAACAAACTTTCTTAACTTTGCAACATCTTTATAATCTATAGTTTGTGCTTTTTCTGAACAAAATGCACATACTTTTTTCTTAGATCTTCTCATCTTTCCGCCAGGTTTTCTATTATTTTCCTTCATAACTTTACCTCCTTACCTTGAATTTAGAACGGCATATCTCCATCATCAACAGGAGTTATGTCTTCATTGAATCCAGCATCCCCAAAATTATCTTTTGGCTTAGCTGAAAAATCAGAATTATTATATCCGCCGCCGAAATCAGAATTATCCCTATTTCCACCTGATTCAAGAAAATCAAATGATTCTACAGCTACATCTGTAGTATATCTTTTGGTTCCATCTTGTGCATCATAACTTCCTGTTCTGATACTACCTGAAATAGCGATTTGTCTTCCTTTAGTAAAATATTGTGATATTGTTTCTGCAGTTTTACCAAAAGCTACGCAACTAATAAAATCTGCTTCATCCTTTTTAAATTGTCTATTTACGGCTAAAGTAAATCTACTAACTGCAGTTCCACTTCCTGCTGCAAATCTTAATTCAGGATCTTTAGTTAATCTTCCAACAAGAACAACTTTATTCATAAACAATACCTCCAATTATTTTTCAGCAACAATGATATGTCTGATAATTCCATCAGTAATTCTAAATACTCTGTCTAATTCTTTTGGTAACTCTGAGTTAGCTGTAAAGTTTACTAAAGTATAATAACCTTCATTAACTTTCTTGATTTCGTAAGCAAGTTTTCTCTTACCCCAAAAATCAACATTTTCAATAGTTCCGCCACCATTTTCTATTATTCCCTTAAATTTTTCGATGTTAGCATTTACTGCTTCTTCATCTAATGATGGGTTTTGTATGAATATAGTTTCGTACTTTCTCATCTAAATACACCTCCTCCCCTCGGACTAACGGCTGTGCTTTACACAGCAGGGATTACAATTAATGATTTTATCATTTTTTTATATTTTTTTCAAGTTTTTATTTTTATTCTTTATTTATTATTTTTTTTGCTAATCTTACAAATTTACTTCTAGGAATCATAACTATTCTTCCACAGCCAGTGCATTTTATTTTAACATCTGCTCCAACTCTAATTACTTCAAAATCAAAAGACCCACAAGGATGTTGTTTTTTCATAGTTATAATATCACCTAATTCAAAAGATTCTATCATTCTATTATCCTCCTTATAATTTAATTATTTCTGTCTTTGGATATGGTATTTCTATACCTTCTTTATCTAATTCCGCTTTAATTAATTTTCTTAATTCTCTTTCCATTTTCCATTGAGATAAAGGTTTACTTTTACCTATTACCCTAATAGTTACACTTGATGCATTTAATGAATTTATTCCAAGAACCTCAATAGGTTCTGTAACTTCTTTATTATTTTTCTCAAATTCTTTACAAACTTTTTTAATTGATTCAATTGCATTATCTACATTTTCTTCATAAGCAATATCAACATCTACCATAAATCTTATATTTCCTCTAGAATGGTTAGTTACTATTGTTATTGTTCCATTTGGAATAAGATGAATATCCCCATTAAAATCTCTTATGGTTGTAGTTCTAATTCCTATGGATTCTACTATTCCCTCAAAGTTTTCTAAAGTTACATGATCTCCAATTCCAAATTGATCTTCAAATAAAATAAAAAATCCATTGATTATATCCTTTATTAAATTTTGAGCTGCAAGCCCAACAGTAAATGTACCAATTCCAGCCACTGCTACAGACATGTTAGAAAATAAATTTCCTACTATTATTGCTATTCCTATAAAATTAACCATGTATTTAAGTAAACTTTTTAAAACTTCCCCTATAGTTTTTGCCTTTTGACTATCCATAGAAAATCGTGCATTACTTTTTATTTGCCTCTTTACAAATTTATCTATTATCTTATTACCTAATTTTATAGTTAAATACATAAGTACTAATACTAACACTAAACTTATTATTTTATTTATTATATTCTCAATTATTAATGTATCAAAGGTAAAGGGACCAATATCCATCTTTTCACCTTCTCCACCAACTATCATTGAACCTAAACTCACATATTTCACCTACCTTATTAATTTAAATTCATCTTCATTTTTTTCATATATATTTTTAAATTCAAAAATATTATTATTAACTATATATTCAATATCATTGTATTTTTTTAATCTTGTACATATACCACAACTTTGAGTTACTGATGTAGGGGTAGGCATTATTCTATATTCAAATCCTTTTTCACTTAAAATTTTATCTGCTTCCATTGCATCATGTGTATTTTTATACACAATTATATAATATATCATTATAATATTACCCTCCCAAAATTAATCTTATACTTTCACTATTTATTATATTATTATAATTGTATAATTTAAATTGTAAATATAAAATTATATACCATACTTTTATTTGTGGAGGATTTTTATGGAAGTATATTTTGATAATGCAAGTACAACATTTCCAAAGCCTAAAATAGTAGCAGATTCTATTTATAATTATTTAGTTAATATTGGTGGTAATGCCAATAGATCTAATTATTCAAATTCTATTGAAAGCAATAGAGAATTGTTATCATGTAGAGAAAAAATTGCTGAATTTTTTAATTATAAGAAGTCAAGTAATATTATTTTTACTAACAATATAACCTCATCCCTTAATATGCTTATAAAGGGATTGATAAAACCGGGTGACCATATTATATCGTCTACCATGGAACACAACTCAATACTTAGACCATTAATGGATTGTAAAAATCGTTTAATGGCTGATTTTACATTATTACAAGCATCTGATGATGGATATATCTGTCCAAAAGATCTTATTAATAACATTAAACCAAATACAAAATTAGTAGTTCTTTCTCATGCTTCTAATGTTACTGGATCAGTACAAGACTTAAAAGAAATTGGTAATATTTGTCATGAAAATAATATCTTTTTTATTATTGATTCTGCCCAATCAGCAGGTACCTTAGATGTAAACATGGAAACCCTTAATGCAAGTGCTATTGCCTTTACAGGACATAAAAGTCTTCTTGGTCCTCAAGGTATTGGTGGATTTATTATTAGTGACAAATTGAATGATAATTGTATAAATATTTTTAGTGGTGGAACAGGAAGTCTTTCTCACTCTCTTATTCAACCTGATTTTTTGCCTGATAAATTTGAATGTGGAACTCTAAACATGCCTGGAATTATCGGTTTGTCAAATGCTATAGACTTCATTAATTCAGAAGGATTAAATACAATTTCTGAAAAAGTAAGTTATTTAAGAAGTTCTCTTTATAATGGTCTTAAAAATATTAATAATGTTATTGTATATGGAGGCACTTCAAATAAACCTACTACTAGTTGTCTTTCTATTAATTATAAGAATATTGATCCTTCAGAATTTTGTTATTATTTAGATACTAATGGTATTAAAACAAGATCCGGTTTGCATTGTGCACCATTAGCTCATAAATCAATTAATACATATCCTTACGGAACAATAAGACTAAGTCTTAGTTATTATAATAATATTGATGAAGTTAATTATGTATTATCTATAATTAATAAATTTAAAAAATAATCAATATGAATATAAGTCTCCAATTCTGCAAATAATATGGAAGAAAGGAGACTTTTTATTATGAAAAATATTTATATAGATTCAATTTTACCCAATTCTTTTTTTGAAATCAGAGATTATTTATATAAAGAATTAATGCCACTTATTAAATCAAACAGACACATTATATTCTTATGCATAGGAACTGATAGAGCTACTGGGGATTCCTTAGGTCCTATAATAGGCTACAAACTTAAAAATTTAAAAAGAAATAATATTCATATATATGGTTCATTAGAAAGTCCCATTCATTCTAAAAACATTGTTAAAATAATTGAAAACATTAACCTGAATTATAAAGATCCCTATGTTATTGCAATTGATGCATGTTTAGGACATTTCCATGATGTAGGTAAAGTAATAATCTCTAAATCACCATTAACTCCTGGTGCAGCAGTTAATCATTCATTGCCTTCTGTTGGAAATATGTCCATTACAGGTGTTGTAAATATTTCAGGTAATTATGAATTTATGATATTGCAGAATACTCGCCTATATACAGTAATGGCTTTAGCTGATTGTATTTCAAATGGCATAAATCATTTCATTTTAAGATGTTTTGGTGGTAAGTCATATAGTAGTGATACTTCTATTTTCATAGAATAAACAAACACCCTTAAATAGCTATAAATTCTATTTAAGGGTGTTTGTTTGTGCATATATTATTCTAATTTTTATTAATTGCTTCATTTAAAGCAGTTATTTCTTCTTCAGATAAATCATATCTTGATATTCCTTTATCCACCGGTTTTGCATATGTAGTACTTTCCTGTCTGCCATATATACCTGTCAGTATTATACCATCATTATTTCCATCTAATATAGCAATTGAAAAGCTTAAATCGCTACCTACATCTTCAAAGGCTTTATATCTTATAATTGCTACTTTTTGTACACAACTATTAACTTTAACTTTTAATTTTTCATTTTCTTTTATTGCTACATTAGAATCTTCAATTGCTTCATCTATTTTATCTAATTTTGAATTAATTAATTCTTCAAGATTTTTCCCATTAGTTCCTCTCATCATTCTTCTGTATCTTTTTTGTACTTTATTAACACTATTAAATAAAACTATAACTAAAATAAATAATAATACTACTATTACTGCCATTCCCAATATAATATATGTGCTATAATTATTAATACTATTAAAAAAACTATTCAATTTTCTTCATCCTCTCTCAATGTTTCACGTGAAACATTTTTTATGTGAAACATTTATAAATTCATAATGTCTAATATTCTTTGTAAATCTTCTTCTGAATAATATTCTATTTCAATTTTTCCTTTATTCTTTTTACTTTGTAAAATAACTTTAGTACCAAAAAAATCTTGAAGTCTATTTCTTATATCCTTATAATAAGGATTTAATTCATTATCTTCCTTTGGTTTCTTTTCTTTTTCTGATAAATTAAAGTTGCGAATTAATTTTTCTAATTCACGGACTGAAAGTTGATTATCTATTGCTTTTTGAGATAGTTCATATTGAATATTTCCATCTTTAATTGATAATAATGCCCTACCATGGCCTTCTGAAAGAATACCTTCTATTAAATACTGTTGTACTCTTTCATCAAGATTCATTAATCTTATAACATTAGTTATAGAAACTCTAGATTTCCCAATTCTTTTACTTAATTCTTCCTGAGTTATATTAAAATCTGTTAATAACTTTTTATATGCCATAGCTTCTTCAATTGGATTTAAGTCTTGTCTTTGAATATTTTCAATTAAAGATATTTCTAATACTTCTTTATCCGTTAATTCCATAATAATTGCAGGTACTTCAGTAATTCCAGCCATTTTTGCCGCTCTCCATCTTCTTTCACCTGCAACAATAATATAATCTAATCCACTTCTTTTTAATATTAATGGTTGAATAATTCCATGATTCTTTATTGATTCGGATAATTCATATATTTTCTCATTATCGAAAGATTTTCTTGGTTGCTCTATATTACTTTTAATTTTATTAATTGGAATTAATAAAGAACTTTCATTACTTGTACTGTTTTCCTCAGGTATTAAAGCACCAAGCCCTTTACCTAAAGCCATCTTCTTATTCATTTAACCACCTAACCTTCTTGCCTTTCTAAAAATTCCTTAGTAAATTTTAAATATGCTTCAGCACCTTTACATTTTTCATCATATAACATAATAGGTAATCCAAAACTCGGTGATTCAGCTAATCTAATATTCCTTGGTATAGTACTTTTAAAAACTTTTTCTTTAAAATAATTTTCAACTTCTTTATATACTTCATTACTTAAATTAGTCCTAAAATCATACATTGTCATAAGAACACCTTCAACTTCAAGTTGAGTATTCAATGATTTCTTGACTAATTGAATAGTATTAATAAGCTGTCCTACACCCTCTAAAGCATAAAATTCACATTGGATAGGAATTAATACAGAATTGCTAGCTACTAAGGCATTAATTGTTAATACTCCTAATGATGGAGGACAATCAATAAAAATAAAATCGTACTTATCTTTTACTTCATTTATCTTATTAAGGAGAACTTGTTCTCTATTTTCAGTATTAATCATTTCAACTTCCGCACCAGCCAATTCCATTGTTGACGGTGCTATATGTAAATTATGTACTAAATCACTTTTTATTATGACATCATTTAATTTAACATCTGATGTTAAAACATCATACATAGAAACTTCAAGATTTCTCTTATCCAAACCCAATCCACTTGTAGTATTTCCTTGAGGATCTATATCAATTGTTAATACCTTATAACCCTCCATAGCCAAATATGCACATAGATTTATATTGGTTGTTGTCTTTCCAACTCCACCTTTTTGATTAAAAACACATATTACCTTCATTTAGCCCCTTCCTTTCATACTAATATTATATAATATAAATGAATAATATTAAAAGCATATTTCTATATAATAAAAAATTCTTAATAAATTTTTTCATTTATTAAGAATTTTATCATTACTTTTCCTTTGACTTTGGTATGCTTACAGTTATTTCAATACAATCTTCTTCATCTTTAAATTTATAATTAGCCGGTATACTAAATTTATCGAAAACTTGCTTTATTGTATTTACATACAACTTTGCTGGAAATACTGACTTAACATTTGTTTTCTTTCCACTTAATTTTTTACCCGATAGTTTTAATAATTCTCTATTTATTAATTCTTCTGTTGCTTTAACATTCAACTTATTCTTAACTACATTTTGTATTACCTTCAATTGCAGTTTTTCATCAGGTAAACTTAAGAAAGCTCGTGCATGCCTTTCTGTTAAATTATTATCAATGCATAACATTCTAATTGTATCTGGAAGTTTTAATAGTCTAAGTTTATTAGCAATGGTAGATTGTTTTTTTCCCATTTTGATAGCAATTTCTTCCTGCGTAAAGTTATGATCAATAATCAAACTATTATATGCTTCTGCCTCTTCTATATAAGATAAATCTTCCCTTTGCAGATTTTCTAATAATGCAAGTTGAGCAGATTCAATATCCGAAATATCAATTATAATGCAAGGTACCTCAGATAAATTTGCTAACTTTGCAGCTCTTAACCTTCGCTCCCCTGCTACTAATTCATAAATTTCACCACAATTTCTTATAGTTAATGGTTGTAAAATCCCATGTTCCTTTATAGATTGTGCTAATTCTTTTAAAGCATCTTCATTAAAAAATTTTCTTGGTTGATATGTATTGGGGATAATATCCTCAATTCTTATTTTCACTACTTCATTCTTCATATATATTTGGCCATCCTTAAATAAAATACTCTTATCACACTATTAATTCTATATTTTTCTTAAATTTCCTCTTTTTTACATAAATTTTATTTTTATAATCATTTTATTGGTTTTTTTGTAATGATTCCTGCTTTTCTCGGATAATTAGAGGGACATTCTTTAATCTTTTTAACAATAACAATATTATGTCTAAGATCAGTATCTTCAATTTCTATTTCTATAATATTACTTAATTTACCACCTAAAACTCCAATTGCATTTCTTGAATTTTCTAATTCATCTTCAATAGCAGGTCCCTTTAAAGCAATAAAACTTCCTGAAACCTTAACATATGGAAGGCAAAATTCTGATAATACTGCCATATTAGCTACTGCTCTAGAAACAGCAACATCAAAGTTTTCTCTTAATTCTTTTTTCCTTGCACCATCTTCTGCCCTACTATGTATAGTAGTAACATTTTTTAATCCTAATTCTTTAACAACTATATTTAAAAAATTTATTCTTTTATTTAAAGAATCTAATAATGTTATATTTACATTCTCATTCATTATTGCTATTGGTATTCCAGGAAATCCGGCTCCAGTACCTACATCAATTATATTTTTTGCTTCCTTAATTTCCTTACTTTTAAATACCTTAATGCAATCTATAAAATGCTTTTTAATAAAATCATCATCTTCAATAATGGCAGTAAGATTGATATTATTATTCCACTCCTGCACTAGCCTCATATATTTGATAAATTTATCATGTTTATCTTTATTATATTCCATCCCAATATCATTCGCGCACTTTTTAAGTAAATCAAAATATTCCATATGAACCTCCACCTTATTTTTCATCACTTTTATTTTTATTATAATGATGTTCTAAATATATCAATAAAACAGATATATCTGCAGGTGAAACTCCAGATATTCTTGAAGCTTGACCTATGTTAATTGGATTAATTTTACTTAGTTTTTGTATAGCTTCTACTCTTAATCCCTTAACATCTTCATAATTAATATCTTTAGGTATCTGCTTCTTTTCTATTTTCTTAAATTGTTTAACTTGTTCTAATTGACTAGAAATATATCCTTCATATTTTGCTATTATATTTACTTCATCACCAATATCTCTTGGTAAGTCTGGTCTTTCCTCATCAAGAGGAGCTAATGAAAAATAATCTAATTCTGTTCTCTTAATTAATTCATAGAACTTAATTGGCTTTTTTAACTCTGCTGAATTTAAATTAGATAAAAATTCATTTACTTCTTTTTTATTAGTTACTTGTAATTCTTTAAGCCTAGAAATCTCATTTTCTATATTTGTTTTTCTTTCTATAAATTTCTTATACCTATCCTCTTTTACAAGTCCGACCTTATATCCTATTTCTGTTAACCTAAAATCTGCATTGTCTTGTCTTAATAATAATCTATATTCCGCTCTTGATGTCATCATCCTATAAGGTTCATTAGTCCCCTTTGTAACTAAATCATCAATTAGAACACCAATATAGGCATCAGATCTAGTAAGTATCATCGGTTCTTTATTTTGTATTTTTAAAGCAGCATTAATTCCGGCAACTAATCCTTGACACCCTGCTTCTTCATATCCTGAACTACCATTTAATTGGCCTGCACCATAAAGCCCTTCAATATTTTTAAATTCTAAGGTTGGTTGTAATTGTGTTGGATCTATTGAATCATATTCAATTGCATAAGCTGTTCTCATAAGTTCTACATTTTCTAATCCAGGCAATGTTTTTAGCATCTTAATTTGAACCTCTTCAGGTAATGATGAACTAAATCCACCTACATACATTTCTAATGTATCTTCTCCCTCTGGTTCAATAAATATTTGATGTTGTGATTTTTCTGGAAATCTCATTACTTTATCTTCAATTGAAGGACAATATCTTGGTCCAATTCCTTTAATTGACCCATTATATATAGGTGATCTTCCAATATTTTCTCTAATTATATTGTGAGTATTTTCATTTGTGTATGTTAAATAACATGGTACTTGATCCCTATCTAAGTCTCCACTCATAAAGGAAAAAGGAACAATTTTATCATCTCCATTTTGAGGTATCATCTTAGAAAAATCTACTGATCTTTTATTTATTCTAGCAGGGGTTCCTGTTTTAAATCTTCTTAAAGAAATACCTAAATCTAAAAGGGATTGAGATAAATCATTTGCTGGGAATAACCCATTTGGTCCGCTACTATAACAAACTTCTCCAATAATAACCTTTCCTTTTAGATATGTACCTGTTGCTAGAATAACTGCTTTACACTTAAATTCTGCACCATTTTTAGTTACTACTCCAACTACTTTATTATTTTCTACTTCTAATTCTGTTACTTCGATTTGCCTAATTTGAAGATTTTCTTGTTCTTCTAATATCCTCTTCATTCTAAACTGATATTTCTTCTTATCAGCTTGTGCCCTTAATGAATGAACTGCTGGCCCCTTAGATGTATTAAGCATACGAGATTGTATAAATGTATGATCGATATTAATCCCCATTTCTCCACCTAATGCATCAATTTCTCTTACTAAATGACCTTTTGCAGTCCCTCCTATATTAGGATTACAAGGCATCATTGCAATAGAATCAAGGTTAATTGTACATATTAATGTTTTTAAACCCATTCTTGAAGAAGCAAGAGCTGCTTCGCAGCCTGCATGACCAGCTCCAACTACTATGACATCAAATTCTCCTGCATAATATTTCATCTTTTTCTTCTCTCCTACTTTCCTACACAAAATTCACTAAATATTTTATTAACTAAATCAACTTCTAACTCAGCACCAGTTATCTCTCCTAATGCTTTAAGAGCGGCAGTTACGTAAATGGAAATTAAATCTAAATACTCATTCATTTTCATTTTTTCTAAAGCTTCGTTGCAATTTTCCAATGCTCTATATAAAGCTTGCTTATGTCTGTTATTTGATATAATTAAACTTTCATTATTTACTTCACCATTAAAAAATAAATCCTTTATACTACTTTTTAATTCATCAATCCCATGTCCAGTCAGTGTAGAACTTTTTATAACATATTCAAATTTATCTATTAATTCATTATAATTAACATCAATATTCTCTTTATCAACTTTATTTATTAAAACTATTGTCTTCTTACCTTTTACTGCATTTATTATTTCAATATCTTCTTCATCTATTTTTCTTGAAGAATCAATCATTAATATAACTAAATCCGCTTCATTTAATTTTTCTTTAGATTTTTCAATTCCTATTTTTTCAACTGTATCACTTGCTTCTCTGATTCCAGCTGTATCTATTATTTTTATTGGAATTCCATCAATATTTATATATTCTTCTATAACATCTCTAGTTGTACCTGGAATATCAGTAACAATTGCCCTATTCTGTTTTAATAGCATATTTAATAAAGAAGATTTACCCACATTAGGCTTTCCAACAATAACAACATTCAATCCGTCCCTAATGATTCTTCCACTATCTGCATCCTTTAATAACTTTTCCATTTCTTCTTTTGCTTCACTTAATTGACCAGTAATTCTTAACGGAACACTATCATCAACCTCTTCATCATCTTCTGTAAAATCTACTGAATACTCAATTAACGCAAGAGTATTTAACATATACTCCCTCAATCTATTTATTTCCCGGGAAAGAACTCCAGAACTTTGAAGCATTGCCGATTTCATAGATAAATCAGTTTTTGATCTTATTATATCCATAACTGCTTCTGCCTGACTTAAATCTATTCTTCCATTTAAAAATGCTCTTTTTGTAAATTCACCAGGTTCAGCAAGTCTAGCTCCTACTTTTATAATCTCCTCTAGAATTTTATTAGTTGCTATAACTCCTCCATGGCAATTAATTTCTATAACATCTTCCGCTGTAAAACTTTTTGGTCCTTTCATATAGCTAACAATAACTTCATCTATAACCTCATTAGTTTTTTCTTCATATATATATCCATATCTCATAGTATAACTTTTAATATCTAAAATATTCCTGTTATTGATTCCTTTAAAAATCCTACTAATTATATTTAATACTTTATCACCAGATACCCTTATAATTGATATGCCACCTTCTCCAATAGGGGTAGCAATCCCACAAATTGTATCAAATTCTTTCATTAATATTCTCCTTTTACCTATTTATAAACTAGATTTATTTTACAAAAGAAAACTCAAATAGTCAAAAAGAAAGAACTGCATATATTGAAAATCAGTTCTTTCTAATGAAAAATTAAGTTATATCACCAAACCTAAAGTGATTTAATGAAATACTTTTATTTACTTTTTTATATCTACTACAATTCTTCTATATGGCTCTTCACCTTCACTATAAGTTTCAATTTTATTATTTCCTTGAAGAGCAGCATGAATTATTCTTCTTTCATATGGATTCATAGGCTCTAATTTATATGCTTTTCCATTTTTTAAAACTTTATATGCTGTTTTTTCTGCAAGTCTTTTTAAAGTTTCTTCTCTTTTTTCTCTGTAATTCTCGATATCTAAAATAATTCTTTTATAAGGTTCATCATGGTTTTTGTTTATAGTTAAGGATAATAAATATTGTAATGCATCTAATGTTTCTCCTCTATATCCAATTACACTTCCCATATCCTCTCCAGTAACATTGATTTTTATGGATTCCTCCTCCATAATCACATCAATTTTAGGATTTAGCTTCATTGATTTGAAAACATTGTTTAAGAATTCAACTATCTCATCTTCCTTATTTTCCTTAATAGTTACCCTTACTTTTGCTAACTTACTACCGAATAAATTAAATATTCCTTTTGATCCTTCTTCTATAACCTCAATATCTACCTTATCTTTAGTAGTATTTAATTCTTTAAGTGCTTGTTCGATTGCTTCTTCTCTGCTTTTAGCGCTTTTCTCAATATATTTCATACCATAAACACCCACCTTGTATTAAGTAAAATTACTTCTTTTTCTTTTTCTTTTTGCTTGCTTTATTAGTCTCTTCATATTCCGGCATAACAAACTTTGGAGCTCTTACAGCTTCCATTTCTTCTTCCTTAATCTCTATTTGCTTTTTCTTTTCCATTGCTGGTTTATAATTAATAAAATAAGTTGTTACTAATTGAATTATACCACCTAATATCCAATATATCACTAGTATTGAGTCAAATTTCATTGCCATATATCCCATAAAAACTGACATACCAATATTCATTGGTCCCATATTCATTCCACCTTCAGCTTGTGGTGTAGCTTTTGTCATTAAAGCAGAAGGTAAATAAGTTGTTATTGCAGCTAAAATAGGTAATATATACAATGGATCTGGTGCTCCCAAATCGTTAAGCCATAAAAAACTTTTTCCCTCAATTGCAGTCATATTATAAAATACGTAATATAATGCCATTAATATTGGAAGTGGAAGTAATGTTGGTAAACACCCTCCAGTCATACTTACATCCTTTTCCTTATATAACTTCATTAATTCAGTTTGTGCTTTTTGAGGATCATTTTTATATTTATCTTGAAGCTTTTTAACTTCTGGTTGAATTTCTTGCATCTTTCTTGTAGAGTGTGCAGATTTAATATTAAATGGCAATAAACATGCTCTAATAATAACAGTTAAAAGAGTAATTGCTAATACATAAGACAAACCACTATCCCCTGGCACGCCTAGTTTAGTAATTAAATCATGCAGAAAATTGAAAATAACAGTAAAAAAATTCGTTATTGGTGCAAACATCTTTTTATTATTCCTCCTAATATAAAATAGTTATTTAACAGGGTCAAATCCCCCCTTGCTGAAAGGATTACATCGTATTATCCTCCAAATAGACATAACTCCACCCTTAATGGCCCCATATTTTTCAATAGCTTCTAATGCATATTGTGAACACGTAGGTATGTATTTGCAACTCGGTGGAGTCATAGGTGATATTGATTTTCTATAAAACCTTATTAGACTTATTAAAATATGTTTAATCATTATATAAGCCTGCCTTTTTAAATAAATTATTCATAGATTTATTCACATCATGATAATTTTTATCTTTTATTTTCGTCCTTGCAACAAAAATAAAATCATATCCTATTTTTAAATTATCTAAAGCTAATCTATAATTTTCAAGTATTAATCTTTTAGATCTGCTTCTTACAACACTATTACCTACTTTTTTGCTAACAGATACTCCAACTTTGTTATACATATTTCCTTGAGTATCCTTATTTCTATTATTTTTTAATATATACAGAACTAATAAATCATTAGCATATGATTTTCCTCTTCTATATACAAATCTAAATTCTTTATTTTTTTTCAATCTATATACCATAGAGTTTATTACTCCTTTTTTTTTCTGCATTTGCAGAAAAAGAGCCACAAATTGCGGCCCTTATGCTGTTAATTTTTTTCTACCTTTTTGTCTTCTCTTTTTAAGTATGTTTCTTCCTGATGATGTACTCATTCTTTTTCTGAAACCATGTTCTTTTTTTCTTTGTCTTTTTTTTGGTTGGTATGTCATGAACATTTCACTCCACCCCTTTCGCTCAATATTTTTATAGTAAGAAATAAATTACCTTAATAATAAGTTACCTAATTATTATATATACATCATATTCTCATGTCAAGATGGCAGTTAATTGTTGATAAAATATTATATTGAACATATTTTTGTGGATAACTTATTGAATACTTATATTCTAATGTGATATTATTATTAAGAGACTGTGAATAATGTGTTAGCAATTAATAGTTATCCACAACTGTGGATATAATTGTTGATAACTTGTTCTTTTTTATTTATTTTTACCAACTTTTTTTGTAAATATTCATATTTTAAGGCTGTTTATTATGTTAATTATTAAAAATACTACTTGTTGATAACTATTTTTTTTATTTTTAGTTTTATAAGTTATCAACAATGTTAATAATTAATACTAACATATCAACACATTAAATATTATTTTTTTTTATGTATATAGTTTTGTTGATTATCTGTGGATAACAATAAAAAATCAATATAAATTTTTTTGGAGGATAAGTAATGGATACTGAGCTACAACAAATATGGGATAAAACTTTAAATATAATTAAGAACGAAATGAGTGAAGTTAGCTTTAATACCTGGATTATGAGTTGTACACCAATCTCAATGTCAAACAATACAATAAAGTTTAGTGTTCCAAATTCCTTCACTCAAGATGTTCTAGAGACTAGATATAAGCATTTAATTGCTAATTCAATCAAATTAGTATCTTCAAAGTTATATAATATAGATTTTTGTATTTATTCTGAAAATCAGATAGAGGAACCTATTGAGACTATTGAAGCAAATACTCAATCACAATCAGTAACAGTAAATGATGAAATGTCTACAACATTAAATCCTAAATATACATTTAATTCATTTGTAATAGGGAATAGTAACCGTTTTGCACACGCTGCTTCATTAGCTGTTGCGGAATCTCCTGCTAGAGCTTATAATCCCTTATTTATATATGGAGGAGTTGGACTTGGAAAAACACACTTAATGCATGCTATTGGCCACTATATATTACAAAATAACCCTAGTGCAAAAGTAGAATATGTTTCTTCTGAAAAGTTTACAAATGAACTTATAAATGCAATTAAGCATGATAAAAATGAAGAATTTAGAAATAAATATAGAAAAGTAGATATTTTACTTATTGATGATATTCAATTTATTGCAGGAAAGGAAGGAACTCAAGAAGAATTCTTCCATACTTTCAATGCACTATATGATGCTAATAAACAAATCATTCTTTCTTCTGATAGACCACCAAAGGAAATTCCTACATTAGAAGACAGACTTAGATCTAGGTTTGAATGGGGGTTAATAGCTGATATACAAGTACCAGATTTTGAAACTAGAATGGCTATCCTGAAGAAAAAGGCAGATGTTGAAAATATCAATGTAAGTAATGATGTTATGGTATATATAGCTACAAAAATTAAATCTAATATCAGGGAATTAGAAGGTGCTCTTATAAGAATAGTAGCATATTCTTCATTAACTAATAAAGAAATAACTGTTGATTTAGCATCAGAAGCACTAAAAGACATAATATCTAAAAAGCAAAGCAAACATATTACTATAAATATTATTCAAGATGTAGTTTCAAGTTACTTTAATTTAAAGATTGAAGATTTAAAATCTCAAAGAAGGACTAGAAATATTGCATATCCAAGACAAATTGCAATGTATTTAAGTAGAAAACTAACAGATATGTCTTTGCCTAAGATAGGAGAAGAATTCGGAGGTAGAGACCATACTACAGTAATTCATGCTTATGAAAAAATTTCTGAAAATTTGAATACTGATGAAAGCTTACAAAATACTATAGAGGACATAACAAAGAAACTAACTAGAAATTAATCCACAACTGTACATAATAACTATTTAATAAGCTGTGGATAAAATATAAAAAGAAAAACTATTGTTAATACTGTGGATAACTGCAAAGTTTTTATACATACTAATCCACAGTATTTGTTATTAAAAAATAAGACTATAAGTAGCGTTCAATGGGTTATCAACAAATTAACAGCCCCTACTACTACTATTACTATATATTTATATATATCTAATCTATTAATGTATAAACTTAATTGTGAATAAATTTGGAGGTTATTAAATGATATTTACATGCGAAAAACAAAAACTACAAGAAGGAATTTTAATTACTCAAAAAGCTATAACAGGAAAAACAACTATGAAAATATTAGAGGGTATCTTAATTAATGCTACTGAATCTGGAATAACACTTATAGGATCAGATATGGATATTTCTATAAAAACTAAAGTTGAAGCCGATGTTAAAGAAATAGGAAAAGTAGTTATAGATTCAAAAATATTTGGTGAAATAATTAGAAAATTACCTGATTCATTAATTACAATTGAAGTAATAGAAAATGATACAGTTCAAATATCCTGTGAAAAGTCAGTTTTCAATGTAGTATATATGAATGGAGATGAATATCCAACTTTACCTGAAATCAACAATAATGATTATATAGAAATACCTCAAAATGTATTGAAAAACATGATAAAAAGTACTACCTTCGCAATAGCTCAAGATGAAACAAGGCCAATATTACAAGGTGTTTTATTTGAAATTAAAGATAAAAATTTAAACTTAGTTGCTCTTGATGGATATAGATTAGCAATTAAATCTGAATATTTGGAAACTGACATGAATATTCAGATAGTAATACCTGGCAGGAATTTAAATGAAGTATCAAGAATACTGGAAGAAAGTGATGATGAAGTAAAAATAACATTTACTAATAATCATATTTTATTTAATTTAGGTGAAACACAAATTATATCTAGATTACTAGAAGGTAGTTATGTTAACTATAATTCACTTCTTCCACAAGAACATAAAATAACTATAGAGGTTGAAAAGCAAAAGTTACAAAGTTCTATTGAAAGAGCTTCTCTAATGGCAAAAGAAGGTAATAGCTACTTAATTAAATTAGATGTTCAAGAAGATTATTTGATTATTACATCTAATTCTCAATTGGGAAAAGTAAAGGAAGAATTAAGCATTACTTTGCAAGGTGAATCAATAGAAATTGCATTTAATTCAAAATATCTGTTAGACGTACTTAAAAATATGGATGGTGATAATGTTATATTGGAAATGACATCAAGTGTAACTCCATGCGTTATAACAGAAAAAAATTCAGAGAGTAGTAAGTATTTAGTATTACCTGTAAGGTTAATGAGATAGGAGATAAATTGAAATTGAACGAGATAAAAATAAATACAGAATTTATAAAACTAGATTCATTTTTAAAATGGTGTGGGGCAGTTTCATCTGGTTCAGATGCAAAGATGTATATTCAAGATAATATGGTTAAGGTAAATAATGAAATATGCAATCAAAGAGGAAAAAAACTTAAAATTGGTGATTTAATTGAGTTTAATGGGGAAAAGTACAAAATAAAATAAATATATCTAAGTATGATATAATTAGATAGGTGTTTATATATGTTTATAAAAAAATTAATATTAACTGATTATAGAAATTATAAAAATCTAGAGGTTAATTTCGGGAAAAACGTAAATGTATTTATGGGTAATAATGCCCAAGGAAAGACTAATATACTTGAATCCATATATTATTGTGCTTTTGCAAAATCTCATAGAACATCAAGAGATAAGGAATTAATTAATTGGGAAGCTAATAATGCATATATAAGTGTGAGTATCGGAAAAAAGAGATTAGATAAACGAATTGATGTTAATATCCTAAAGGATGGGAAGAAAGCTATTAGAATCAATTCAACTAAAATTAACAAAATTGGAGAGTTATTTGGAAATTTTAATGTTGTTATGTTTTCACCAGAAGATTTAAAAATAATAAAAGAATCTCCAGGAATAAGAAGAAAATTTATTGATATGGAAATTTGTCAATTAAATAAAAAGTATTATTATGCATTGGTACAATACAATAAGATACTTAATGAAAGAAATATTGTATTAAAGAATAGGAAATTAGCAGAAGATGTTCTTGAAATTTACGATGAACAATTAGCTGAATATGGTGAATATATAATATTAAAAAGATTAGACTATTTAGATAAATTGAACCACTTTGGAGAAAAAATACACAGAGATATAACTTTGCAAAAAGAATCAATAAAGTTTGAATATCAATCTTCAATTAAAGATCTAGATAACATAAAAGATGACTTTTTAAATCTTTTAAAGAGAAACAGAAGAAGAGATATTGAAAAAGGGATTACAACAATTGGGCCACATAGAGATGATTTTTCTGTTTTTATTAATAATATAGATACTAAAAGTTATGGATCCCAGGGGCAACAGAGGACAGCAGTTCTAACTATGAAATTTGCATCCTTGAGGATAATCAAAGAGACTACAGAGGAATATCCTATTCTATTGTTAGATGACGTATTGTCTGAATTAGACTATAATAGAAAAAGGTATATATTAAGTAGTGTAGGTGAAATTCAGACAATAATTACTTGTACTGGGCATGATGATATAAAAGAATATGTAAATTCTAATGCAAAAATGTTTAATGTAGTAAACGGAAATGTATTAATTTAAGGAGGGAGCTTTCTATGTTTTTACATTTAGGTGAGAATGTTGTTGTTCCAATCAAGGATGTTATTGGAATATTTGATTTGCAGACAGCTATGTATAGTTCTGATACCATTCAATTTTTAAGGATGGCTGAGGAAGATGGTTTTGTTGAAAAAATAACAAATGAACAGCCAAAATCTTTTGTTATTGCTGAAGTAGATAAGAAAAGTAAAATATATTTTTCTCCTATTTCTTCTTCAACTCTAACTAAGAGAACATGTATGGATTATAACTTGTAGAACAATATTATTGTTTTTAGGAGGAATAGGTTTTGGAAAATAATAAGCAAAAATATGATGAGAGTCAAATTCAGGTTTTAGAAGGACTTGAGGCAGTAAGAAAAAGACCTGGTATGTATATTGGAAGTACTAGTTCAAGAGGCTTACACCATTTAGTATATGAAATCGTTGATAATAGTATTGATGAAGCATTAGCAGGATATTGTAAAAATATAAACGTTGTAATAAATGAGGATAATTCAATAGAGGTTTCTGATGATGGTAGGGGGATGCCAGTTGGAATTCATCATAAAATGCATAAACCAACTGTGGAAGTAATTATGACAATATTACATGCAGGAGGAAAATTTGGTGGCGGAGGCTATAAAGTATCTGGTGGATTACATGGAGTTGGGGCATCAGTAGTAAATGCATTATCAGAAAAATGTATAGTTACTGTAAAAAGAGAAGGACACATATGGCAACAAAGTTACAGTAAAGGTAAGGTTATTAGTGATTTTGAGCAGATAGGTGATTCTAATGAAACAGGAACAAAGGTTTACTTTAAACCAGATGCTGAAATATTTGATGAAATAGAATATGATTTTGATGTGCTAGCTCAAAGGTTAAGGGAATTAGCATTTTTAAACAAAGGAATTTGTATTTATTTAACAGATAAAAGAGATGGAAAACAAGAAAAGTTTCATTATGAAGGTGGGATAAAATCTTTTGTAACATATCTTAATCGAAATAAAGAGGCTTTACATCCAGAACCAATATACGTTGAAGGTATTAAAGATGGGATATCTGTAGAAGTGGCATTACAATACAATGATGGATATACTGAAAATATTTTTTCATTTGCTAATAATATAGATACAATAGAAGGTGGAACACATCTAGTAGGATTTAAAACAGCATTAACAAGAGCCTTTAATGATTATTCAAAGAAGTTTGGACATTTAAAAGAGAATGATAAGAATTTATCAGGTGATGATATTAGAGAAGGATTAACAGCAGTCATTTCAGTAAAGATAGGAGAACCTCAATTCGAAGGCCAAACAAAAACTAAATTAGGAAATAGTGAAGTTAGAGGAATAGTAGATTCAATTGTTGGAGAGGGAATAAGTGTATTCCTTGAAGAAAATCCTAATGTAGGTAAGATGATAGTTGATAAGGCTTTAATGGCTGCAAGAGCAAGAGAAGCAGCTAGAAAAGCAAGAGAGCTTACTAGAAAGTCAGTTCTGGAACGTTCATCTTTACCAGGAAAATTAGCCGATTGTTCATCTAAGGATCCTAAGGAATGCGAAATATATATAGTGGAAGGAGACTCAGCAGGAGGATCAGCAAAGCAAGGAAGAAATAGAAGATTCCAAGCTATATTACCATTAAGAGGAAAAATATTAAATGTTGAAAAACAAAGATTAGATCGTATTTTAAATTCAGATACAATAAGATCTATGATAACAGCTTTCGGTGCAGGTATTGGCGGAGATTTTGATATTGAAAAAATAAGATATGACAGAATTATAATTATGACTGATGCTGATGTTGATGGAGCACATATTAGAACACTTCTACTAACATTTTTCTATAGATATATGAGAGATCTTATTGATGGCGGACACGTTTATATAGCTCAACCACCATTATACAAGGTCAATAAAGGTAAAAAGGAAGCTTATGCATATTCAGACAAAGAATTGGATGAATTATTAGTTCAATTTGGAGGAAAGGATAATTCAACAAATATTCAAAGATACAAAGGTCTTGGAGAAATGAATGCAGAGCAATTATGGGATACGACCATGGATCCAGAAAAAAGAATATTACTTAAAGCAACGGTGGAAGATGCCATGGAAGCAGATGAAATATTCACTATACTAATGGGAGATAAGGTTGAGCCTAGAAGAGAGTTTATTACAAAGAATGCTAAGAAAGTTAGCAATTTAGATATATAGTGCTAAAATGAGGTGAAAGTACATGAATTACAATGAGGGAAAAGTCCTACCTGTCGATATAAATAAAGAAATGAAAAGGTGTTATATTGACTATGCTATGAGTGTTATAGTTGGTCGTGCACTTCCAGATGTCAGGGATGGATTAAAACCTGTTCATAGGAGAATATTATACTCATTACAGGAGTTGGGGTTATATCCAGATAAAGGATATAGGAAATGCGCAAGAATAGTTGGAGATGTATTAGGTAAGTATCATCCACATGGTGACACATCTGTCTATGATGCTTTAGTTAGGTTAGCACAAGATTTTTCAATGCGATATATGCTAGTTGATGGGCATGGAAATTTTGGATCAGTAGATGGCGATAGTGCAGCTGCTATGAGATATACAGAAGCTAAAATGAATAAAATTGCCATTGAGATGCTAAGAGATATAAACAAAGATACAATAGATTTCGTTCCAAACTTTGACGGAGAGGAACAAGAGCCATCAGTTTTACCATCAAGATTTCCTAATTTATTAGTAAATGGATCTTCAGGAATAGCCGTTGGTATGGCTACTAATATTCCACCACATAATTTAGGAGAAGTAATAGATGGAACAATAATGCTGATAGATAATCCAGAGGTTTCAGTGTTAGATTTAATGACAGTCATAAAAGGCCCTGATTTTCCAACAGCTGGAATCATAATGGGTAAAGCGGGAATAAGAGCAGCATATGAAACAGGAAAAGGAAAAATTGTAGTAAGAGCAAAAGCAGAAATTGAAGAAGAGAATTCTAGACATAGAATTATAGTAACAGAATTACCATATCAAGTTAATAAAGCTAAACTTATAGAAAATATTGCTGATTTAGTTAAAGATAAAAAAATAAATGGAATATCAGATTTAAGAGATGAATCTGATAGAGATGGTATGAGGATAGTAATTGAACTAAAAAGAGATGCCAATCCGAATGTTACCTTAAATTTATTATATAAACATACAAAAATGCAAGATACCTTTGGAGTTATTATGCTTGCACTTGTAGATAATGAACCACAAATATTAAATTTAAAACAAGTTTTAAGTCATTATATTGAATTCCAAAGAGAAGTAATAACTAGAAGAACAATATTTGAATTAAATAAAGCAAAGGCAAGAGCACATATTTTAGAGGGATTAAAAATAGCATTAGATAATATTGATGAAGTAATTAGTATTATAAGAAATTCTAAAACTTCAGAATTAGCAAAGAATGCTTTAATTGAAATATTCTCATTATCTGAAAAACAAGCTTTAGCTATATTAGAAATGAGATTAAGAAGATTAACAGGATTAGAAAGAGATAAAATAGAGGAAGAATATGCAGAAATAATGAAACAAATTGAATATTTAAATTCTATTTTAGAAAGTGAAGAAAAGCTTCTTGGAGTAATAAAAGATGAATTAATTGAAATAAAAAATAAGTATAATGATGAAAGAAGAACTCATATTGAAAAAGTAGTTAATGAAATAGATATAGAAGATTTGATTCAAGAAGAAGAAGTAGTAATAACATTAACTCATAGTGGATATATAAAAAGAATATCAGCAGATACTTATTCATCACAAAGAAGAGGTGGAAAGGGAATTCAAGCAATGTCTACAAAGGAAGATGATTTTGTAGAACATGTTATGATAACCTCAACTCACTCAGATATGCTATTCTTCACCAACAGGGGAAGAGTTTATAAATTAAGAGCATATGAAATTCCAGATGCAGGTAGAACTGCAAAAGGAACTAATATAGTTAATTTAATAGCTATAGAGCCAGATGAAAGAATAGAAACAGTATTATCAGTTAGAGATAATAATAGAGAAGGATTCTTGTTTATGGGAACTAAGAAGGGGGTAGTTAAGAAAACACCTCTTAAAGAATTTAAGAATCTTAGAAAAAATGGATTAATTGCAATTAATTTAAGAGATGGTGATGAACTTCTTAAGGTTAAGATTACACGTGGGGATGCTAATATTATGATGGTTACTCAAAATGGATTAGCTATTAAGTTCAATGAAGTAGATATTAGACCTATGGGAAGAACTGCAACTGGAGTTAGAGCAATTAGATTAAGAAATGATGATGTTGCTGTATGTATGGATATAGCAGTAGACGATGAGAAACTTCTTGTAATAAGTGAAAATGGATATGGTAAGAGAACTGATATTAGCGAATATAAGCTTCAAAATAGGGGTGGAGTCGGATTAATTACATATAAGATTAGCGAAAAGACTGGAAAACTTGCAGGGGCAATTATATGTAAAGAAGACGATGAACTTATGTTAATTAATAGCAGTGGAGTAGCAATAAGAATTAATGTAATGGACATATCTGTAACTAGTAGATCAGCTATGGGAGTTACATTAATGAGAACTAAGGAAGATGAGAAAGTAGTTGCTATTGCTAAGATTTTAAGTACAGATGATACTATTGATACTAGTGAAGAAGAAAATGAATAAATAGTATGAATAAAGCTACCAACTAAAGGATTATTTTAGTTTGGTAGCTTTAATTTTAATATTTCTTTATATAATCTGTCCCTGGTGTATCTTCATAAGGAATATTAAGAAATCGATAGAAATTTAGAGAAATATCAATATAATATTTATTAATAGGAATAATAGATACTTGTAGATATAAAATTTATGATATTATAAGTTTCGTCGCCGAGGAAAACGACAAATAACAACAGAAATATTTAATAAAAAATATATTTAAAAAGTTGTTGACAAGAGTTTTAAATGGTGATAAGATAAGAAAGTCGCTTGAGGGCGTAAGGTTCTTAAGAATGACGAAAATTGGTCTTTGAAAATTGAACAGATATATAAGTTAAAAACCAGCAATTCTTTTTATGAGTAAGTTTTTATGA
>JAAYPK010000058.1 GCA_012519845.1 Clostridiales bacterium | reverse complement strand
TAAGAGTAAGTATAGGTGGAATATATTATTAATTAGTAATATAATTTTTTATTATTTAAGTTGTGGTAAATACACAGTGATTATTTTATTATTTGGGTGTTTTTCATATATACTTGGTAGAACAATTAAGTTAAAAAGAAGCAAATATATACTTGGTATTTCCATAATTATTCCAATAGGATTTTTACTTTTGGTTAAGTTTCAAGTGAATTTAGGGATAGTTATTCAAAATATATTGGATTATTTTGATTTTAATATGAATTTTCATATGTTCAAATTAGTAGCTCCTCTAGGAATTTAATTTTTTGTATTGCAGATGGTATCCTATTTGGTGGATTTATACAAAGGGAAAGTAGACGAAGAAAAGCATTTAGGAAAATACTTAACATATTTAACATATTTTTCGACAGTAGTGTCTGGTCCTATAGAAAGAAATGATGATTTTAAAAAGGAATTAAGTCTTGAAAGAAAATTTGATTATTATGAGGCTGTGAGTGGCTTATTAATGATATTTTGGGGGATGTTTTAGAAATTAATAATTTCAGATAGAATAGGTGCTTATGTTGGAATAATATATAGTAACGTATATTCCTATACTGGATTTGATTTACTTGTATCATCAGCTTTATATGCATTTCAATTATATGCAGATTTTTCTGGATATATTGATATTACAAGAGGTGCAAGTAGAATTCTTGGTATAAATCTTATGGAAAACTTTAATTTTCCTTACATATATAAAAGTGTACAAGAGTTTTGGACAAAATGGCATATATCATTATCTTCATGGTTAAAAGATTATGTGTACATACCTCTAGGTGGTGGGAGAGTATCAAATTTTAGACGATATTTTAATATTTTTATTACCTTTTTTGTTAGTGGACTATGGCATGGGTCAAATATTACATATATTGTTTGGGGAACATTACATGCATTTTATCAAATTATAGAAAGAATAATAGGTAAATATAAAAAAGATATTTATATAAATAACAATTTTGTTTATATAAAAATTTTCATTAATTTTATCTTAGTAGATTTTGCTTGGATTTTTTTTAGGGCATCAAGTATTGGCGATGCATGGTATATTATAACGCACTTGTTTATATTTAATGGTTTTAATATTACATTACAAAAAAATAGTATTATGTTTATAATTTTTGGATTATTAATATTATTAATTGTAGAATACATTCTATATTCTAATAAATATAAAGGTAATTTCACTAAAACTGTAAGTTCTGATAAGATAAAGTGGATTACTATATTTATATTAATTATGCTTGTTCTAATAATGAAGCCTGTTAAATATGGTGAGTTTATATATGGCATGTTTTAGGAGGGAAAATATGAAAAGATTTTTTAAAAATATTTTTATCCTTATACTAATTGTATTAATTACAATAAGTATTATAATAATGGCTGGCTTTAGAAATGATACTTTTGTTTCTGGAATTACTTTAAAAATTGATTTGGTAAAAACAACAATGGATTCAGATAAGAAAAGAATTATTCTAATTGGTGGGTCTAATGTGGTATATGGCATTAATAGTGAGTTAATAGAAAGTAAATTAAACAATGAATATGAGGTTATTAATTTTGGGTTACATGCAGGAGCAGGACTAAAATATTATTTAGATATAGTTACACCTTACACAAAAGAAGGGGATATTATAATTATTTTGCCTGAATATGAACATTATTTTAACGATTCTTTTTATGGCTCAGATGCTCTAGCGGAAATGATAGAATTTTATCCACCAGGTATTTTTACATTGTCAATTGAACAATATAAGGCAATTGGAGAAAAAATGAATGTATATCTTTTTGATGACAAGATTAAAAGAATATTAAAAAACAATAAAGAAACTCCAAGTGATAAAATGTTTAATGAACATTGTGATTTAATAAGTCATTTAGGAAAAGAAGGTAAGGAAATATCAGGACGTGATAAAATTTTACATGGAGAAAGGACATACAACAGTGCTGTAATTCCATATATAGATTCTTTTGCTGAGGAGATGGATCAAAAAGGGGCTAAGGTAGTTTATGATTTTCCACCAATACCTGAAAATAGGTATATTGAAGAAACATATTATTTTATACATGATAAGCTAAAAAATGAATTAGATGTTGATATTATTGGTGATAAAGAGGATTACACTTATCCTGTAAGTTATTTCTATGATACAGGCTATCATTTAAACACTATTGGTAGAGAAATAAGAAGTAATCAATTAGCTGAGGATATAGAAAACTACTTGAAATAAAATGAGTAAAAAATTCCACATAATGTGGAATTTTTTTCATTATATGATATAATCAGTATAGCATAAAAGGGGGTATTTTATGAATAAAGTAAACGAAATAATTGAGAATATGGAAAAAATAATGGTAGGTAAAAGAACAGTAATTGAAAGAATTATTATTGCTTTACTTACAGATGGACATGTATTAATTGAAGATGTTCCAGGAGTAGGGAAAACACAATGTGTAGGTGCTTTGGCAAAATCTTTACATGGAACATATAATAGAATTCAATTTACACCAGATGTAATGGCTTCTGATATAACGGGATTTACAATGTTTAATCCTCATACAGGGGAATTTGAATATAGAGAAGGGGTTGCTAATTGTAACTTCTTATTAGGGGATGAAATAAATAGGGCATCTTCAAAAACTCAATCAAGTTTACTTGAGGTAATGGAAGAAAGGCAAATAACAGTAGATGGTGTAACAAGAAAAGTGCCAGAGCCTTTTATGGTTTTAGCAACTCAAAATCCCATAGAAAGTAAGGGGACAAATAAACTTCCTGAAGCTCAAATGGATAGATTTTTGTTTAAACTTTCCATTGGATATCCAAGTAAAAGTGGGGAGAAAGAAATATTAAATAGATTTGGAAAGGAAAATCCATTAAAATCATTACAGGAAGTGGCTACAACTAGTGATATTATAGAGCTTAAATCAAAAGTAAAGGATGTATTAGTCAGTGAGGAAATAAAAGATTTAATAGTATCAATAGTGGTTAATACTAGGAATACTGATAAAGTAACTTTGGGAGCGAGTCCAAGAGGCTCTTTAGCCTTATTAAAAGCAAGTAAAGCTTATGCCTTTATGCAAGATAGGGATTATGTAATTCCAGATGATGTGGTGGAAATGGCTAAGGATGTATTACCTCATAGAATTCTTTTATCATCTTCTTCAAATGTAAAGGGAATAACTCCAAAGGAGATTATAATAGAATGTACGCATAAGGCGTTGCAAAGTACAAGTAAGGTGTTTTAAATGGGTAGAATAATATCATATATATCTATATTAATATTAACTTTTATATTTGCTTATGTATTTCCAGTGGATGAAAGCTATATTTTATTTTACATGGTAGTATTAATTCCTATATTTGATATTATTACTTTTATTTATTTTAAAAGAAATATATCAATAGAAGTTAATGTTTCAGATAATGAAATAGAAAAAAATGATAATGTAATTTATAGAATTACTATTAAAAATAAAGGAATAATACCAATACCATTTGTAGATTATGAAATAGAGAATTCAGGCAATTTAGAAAGAGATGAGCCTAATTTCAAAAGAATTTCTATCGGGCCAAGAAGCATAATGAAGGAATTATTAATATTTAAGGGGATTCATGTTGGTGAAGGATTTTTAAATTTAGAAAGAATTCAATTATTAAGCATATTTGGTTTATTTAGAAGTCCTATAGAATTTCAGGGCAATAGCAAGATTATAATAAAGCCACGAACTGAGAATATTGATGGAATGGAAAAATTTATAGAAAACACATTTAGTATAGAAGATGATGATTCTTGTAGTGATTATAATTACTTAGGAGAAGCAGGATATGAATATAGAGAATATATACCAGGAGATCCATTAAACAGAGTAAACTGGAAACTGTCATCTAAAGAAAATAATAAGCTTATTATAAGAAAAAGTGTTTCAGTATTACGTTGTAATAAAACAATAATTATAGATCCATTAGTTGAAAAGGATGATAGGTATTATTATAATTTAGATTTATTACTTGAGGGTACAATTTCATTAGTTAATGAATTCATTTTAGGTGAATATGAGGTTAGTGTTTTATATAGGGATAATGGCAGATGGACAGAAAATCTTATAAAAGATAATGTTCATATAGAAAATCTACAAAGAAGATTATCAAAAATAAATATTTTAGATGTTAACATTAAAAATAGATTTAATGGAGTAGCTAATTATATAGAGAGTAAAAATAATATTATTATTGTAACAACAAATAATGATAAAGAAATAAATAATTTAGTTAACGAAATAATAAATGTTAATGATTCTATTAGTATTATTAGTAATGTTAAAGATAATATAGTGGAGAATCAATATTATCTAAGTAATGATTATAGATTGGTGAGGGTATAAAGTTATGAGAAAAATACTAATTAATTTAAAAAGTAATTTATTAGCCTTACTATTTACAATATTGGGTATAGAATTAATATTTCAAGCTATATATGGAGAATATAATATAGGTTTTGTAATTTCAATAATTATATTAACAACAATTTTCTTTTGCTTTTTTGATAAAGTAAAGGAGGCAGGAAATAAGGGACCGCTTTTGTATATTCCTTTAGCTTTAATATTAATATTCTTAGCGGTGTTATTAATATATTCATCATCAGGGTTTAATGGTGGTATTACCTTTAGAATGTGGATATTTAATGGTGGAACTAAAAATGGAGATATATTAGGATATATTATGGCAGCATTAATTATAATAACATTTTTATTTTCATCAATGTTTTATTACTTTTTAGTAGTAATTATTAGAATGCCTGTATTGTTACTTTTATTCTTTGTAGTAGCAATATTAAATATTAAAGGAACTTATGTAGAGGGTAATTTTGTATTATATGCTTTTTTATTTAGCTTTTTATTAGTTTTTTTTGAAAATACTAAGGTGAAATGTTTACCGGAGGAAGCCGTAATTAAAAGCAGAAAAAGGCATATTACTTCAGCAGGGGTAATTGCTTTAACAATAATGTTTGCAATTGCATTAGTTATACCTAAAATCAAGTTTCCACCTATTGGAGTTATGGAGGACTTAAAAGCTGCATTAAATGCAAATGGGGTTAATGGTGAAGGAAAGAACTTTTCAGTTGGTGACTCTGATAGTAGAAGTATAAATGAATCCAATAATTTTAATGATAACTCAGTATTATTTAGCTTTGTAGGGGATAACCCAAAGTATTTAATATCTCAAACCTTTACCACATATAACAATGAAAAATGGGTAAATGAATCAAATGAAAATAAAAGCTTAATTAAAATTAATTCTAAAGAAAGAGAATTAGTTATTGATAGGACAGTAAAAATATTAAAGGATACAGAGAAACTAAGAGTATATTATCAAGAGGTATTAGATATAAAGAATGCTGAAGTAGATGACACATTAAAAAGAAACATTAAATTAACAGCAGAAAAAGAAGATGTAAAGGCAATTCCACATCCAGCTAATACTTATTTAGCATATGTAAATGAGAATAAAGAGAATATATATTTTAATAATAGAGATGCTTTATTTAAGGAAGATTTGTTTAGGACTAATGAAAGTATAAATATACAGTATATAAGTGATAATCCAGAGGAAAATAGTATACAGGATTTAATACTTAAAAAATTTACTGATGGAAAATTAATTTCAGTATATGATATGTATAAAGAAGAAGAATATATTGATAGTTTTAATTCAGTGAGAAAGATTTATCGCATGAATGAAATTATAACTTCAAATCCTATTGATGAAAGAATAAGTGATTTAGCAGAAGAAATTGCTAAAGAGGGTGATTCTGATTCTGTTTATGATAAGGCGAAAAAAATAGAAAGTTATTTTAAAAATGGTGAATATACCTACAATCTAACTCTTCCTAAAAAAGCATCAGGATATAGAGATTATATTGATTATTTTATTTTAGAGGGCAAAACTGGATATTGTGTTCAATTTGCAACTGCTATGACATTGATGTGCAGAGAAATTGGCATTCCAGCAAGATATGTAGAAGGCTATGTAGTAGAAGAAAGTGATAAGAATCAAGATGGAAGTTACAATGTTGTAGCAAATAAGGGACATGCTTTTGTAGAAGTATATATTCCTGGATATGGGTGGAAAATATTTGACCCTACTCCAGGTAGATTCGATGATAATTCAGAGAATGATGGAATAGATAATGATAATAATTCAAATAAAAAAGAAATAAATATAAATAAAAATTTAATCATTGGTATAATAATAGGTATGGTTTCTATAATTATAGTTGTTACCACAACAATTCTATATTTTATTTTTACAAAAAGAAAAAGATTTTTAAAGAAAATCAGAAGAAAGCAACTTGATGAAGGATTAGAACTTATTATTCACAATTCTATAGGGGAGTTAAAAAAAGCAGGAATGACTCCTAATAAAATGGAGACTCTTTTAAAATTTGCTACAAGAGTAGATATAAAATATAGATTTGGGTTTAAAGATATTATTAATATATACTATTTATATAAGTATAATAATATTTCAGTAAATAAAGATGAACTTGAGAAAGCAATTCAGGTTGATACTATTATTTATGAGTACTTTAATAATAAATAAAAATAACTGGTATACTTTTAAAGTGTATACCAGTTATTTTTATTTTGAATACCCATTAGGATGTGTACTATGCCACTTCCAAGCAGTAGAAATTATTGTTTCTAGGTCATTGTATTTTGGTTTCCATCCAAGTTCCTTTATGGCTCTTTCAGAGGAAGCAATTAATGTTGCTGGATCACCAGCTCTTCTTTCAGTAATTTCTGCAGGAATAGAGTGATTAGTTACCTTCCTTGCTATTTCTATTACTTCTTTTACTGAGAAGCCTGCGCCATTTCCTAAATTGAAAGAGGTACTTTCGCCACCATTTTGTAGTCTTTTAAGTGCAAGCAAATGAGCTGAAGCCAAATCAGATACATGAACATAATCTCTAATACATGTACCGTCTTTGGTATTATAATCATTACCAAAGATTTTAATATTGTCTCTTTTACCTAAAGCAACCTCTAATATTAAAGGAATTAAGTGTGTTTCAGGAGAGTGATCTTCACCAATTACACCATCTTTATATGCACCAGCGGCATTGAAATATCTTAAAGCTGTATATTTTATACCATAAGCTGTATCGCACCATTTTAATATTTTTTCAACAATAAGCTTTGATTCCCCATAGGCATTTGTAGGTAATGTTTTAGAACTTTCAACTATTGGAATTGATTCTGGTTCGCCATATGTTGCTGCAGTTGAAGAAAAAACAATATACTTAACATTATGATCTCTCATTGCTTCAAGTAAGCTAATAGTTCCATAAACATTGTTATTAAAATATTTAAGTGGTTCAGTCATACTTTCACCAACAAGTGAATAAGCAGCAAAATCAATTACTGCATCTATTTTGTTTTCAGTAAATATTTTATTTAATATTTCTCTATCTCTTAAATCACCTTCATAAAGCTTTCCACCAAGTAAAGCTTCTTTATGGCCTTTCACAAAATTATCAAGTATTATAACTTCAATATTGTTTTCTAATAAATGGGCAACCATATGGCTTCCTATATAGCCGGCTCCGCCACAAATTAATATTTTCATTCAAAAACCCTCCTTTATATATAAATTATACCATAGATTTATGGTATAATTGAGATTAAGTACATTATATTATTAATAAAAAGAAGAGGTGGGAGACAGTGCCGTTAAAAATACCGAAAGAATTACCTGCATTTAAAGTATTAAGTGGCGAAAATATATTTGTAATGCCAGATGAAAGGGCTATTTCTCAAGATATTAGACCATTAAAAATAGCAGTACTTAATTTAATGCCTAAAAAAATAATGGCTGAAAATCAAATATTAAGATATTTATCTAACACACCATTACAAGTGGAAATTAAATTAATTCAGACAAAAAGTTATATTCCACATAATATATCAATGGAACATTTGGATAAATTTTATAATTATTTTGATGATATCAAAAATGAAAAATTTGATGGGCTTATTATTACTGGAGCTCCAGTTGAACAAATGGAATTTGAGGAAGTTGCATATTGGGATGAATTAAAAGAAATAATGGAATGGAGTAATACAAATGTATATTCAACATTGCATATTTGTTGGGGAGCACAGGCAGGATTGTATTATCACTATGGAATTCCTAAATATAACTTAAAAGAAAAACAATTTGGTGTTTTTGTTCATAAGGTCAATGATGAGAATGCCGAAATTACAAGAGGATTAGATGATAATTTTTATGCACCTCATTCAAGACATAGTGAAGTAAGGGCAGAAGATATTAAAAAGATTAAAGAACTTGAAATTTTATCTGAATCAGATGAAGCAGGAGTATTTATTGTTGCTACAAAGGATAATAGAAAAATATTTATAACAGGACATTTGGAATATGATAGAGATACGTTAAAAGATGAGTATTTTAGAGATAAAGAAAAAGGACTAAATATAAAAGTCCCTGAAAATTATTTTCCAAATGATGATCCAAGCAAAGTACCTCTAATGAAATGGAGAGGCAGTGCTCATATAGTATTTGCAAATTGGCTAAATTATTGTGTTTATCAAAATACTCCATTTGATATTGATTCAATATAAAAATAGGAGTATAGAGATATATGAAAAAAATTTTAATTTGTGATGATGAAAAAGAAATTTTAGAAATTTTAGAATTGTATTTATCAAAAGAAGGTTATGAAGTAATAAAAGCATTTGATGGAGAGGAAGCTTTACGAAAAATATATGAAAACAAGGATATAGCTTTAGTTATTCTAGATATTATGATGCCTAAAATTGATGGGAATAAAATAGTAAAACAAATAAGGGAAAATCAGAGTATTCCTATAATAATTCTTTCTGCTAAAAATCAAGACTCAGATAAGATTATAGCCTTAGATTTGGGAGCCGATGATTATATAACAAAACCATTTAATCCTTTGGAGATGGTTGCAAGAGTAAATGCACAAATTAGAAGGGTTTATAAACTTAGTACACCAATAAATAAAAATGAAGTTATTAAAATAGGAGATATTGAATTAGATACTTATAATGTTAGAGTAAAAGTTAAAGGTGAAGAAAAAGAATTAACCTATATGGAATATGGAATACTAAAGTTACTAATGGAGAATGCTGGAAGGATACTAACTAAAAATCAAATCTTCAATGCTGTTTGGAAAGAAGAATTTCTTGGTGGAGACAACACTATTATGGTTCACATTAGTAGACTAAGGGATAAGATTGAAGAAGATTCAAGAAATCCAGTATATTTAAAAACTATTAGAGGGTTAGGGTATAAATTTGATAAGAGGGAATAAAGATGGTAAAAAACAAAAACAATTATTAAGTTCTTTATCAAAATATTACTTAACTTTTGTACTTATATTAACAATTATTTTTGTAGTATCTTATTTAATATTAGGATATTTGCTATCTCAATCAACTGAAAAGAATAATAGTCCATTATTTAGTTTTATAAATGGAAGATCAAATTTATCCAGTATTGAGGAATTCTCTGAAATAGAAAAAATAGATGGTTATGTAGAAATTATTAATTCAAATGGAAATGTAGAAAAAACTTATGGCAATATTCCTGAAAATAAAATTAAAGAAAATTATACTGATGAAGAGTTATTTAAAGAAATATCATTAAATAATAAAAATAATTATAATACTTTTATAAATGTATTAAATGAAAATAATGAAGAATATAAAATATTAACAAGAATAC
>JAAYPK010000057.1 GCA_012519845.1 Clostridiales bacterium | reverse complement strand
AAGAATAATATTCTTTTCAGGAGGATAAAATGAAAAAGAATAAAGGACATATTATTTTCTTAATAGTTATTATTTTCTTAGTTATTATAGCTACTTCATTAATAATAATTTTTAATATGAAAAAAACAAAGGAAATAAAAGTATCTAAAGAATTTATTCAATTATTATATGATAATAATATGATTGAAAATAAAAACACTGTTAATGATATTAAATATAAAAGTGAAAAAATAAGTGATGGAACTAAAGAGTTTTATCGTGTATCTGCAAATGAATATGGAATAGATATAGATTCTAATTACAATGTTATTGGATTTAGTAATAATTTATCATCAAATTTTACAACAAATGGGGATATTAATGAAGAACAAGCAAGGGAAATTGCAGAAAAATATATTGTAGCCTTAGTAAAAGATAATTATATGTTGAAAGAAGCAATAGATCCTGGAGAAAAACAAGTATCTTATTATTCTTATAGATTTACAAGATATAAAGATGACTATCCATTTTATAATGATACAATACTTATAAATATTGATAAATATACTGGCTTTTTATCAAATTATTCTAATACTTCATCACAGGGTGAACCTAAGGAAGTTGTAATAAATATTGATGATAGTACTGCAGAGAATACTGCTCTGGAATTATTTAATAGTTTAAATAAAAATGGAGTAGTTGATAAAACGAAAGAAAAGACTTATAGAGTATATTATGACAATAAAGATAAATCAGATACTGAATTATGTTATTTAGTAACAATATCAGGAGTTGATATTGATGATAAAGAGGTACAATGGAAATACTTTGTTTCAACAGAAACAGGGGAAATAATTAATTACTTAAGAGATACTGTAAGTAATACTAAAGCAAGTGGTAAATAAAAATTATTGCAAAACTTAAGAGATATGCAAAATGATTTTCATTTTGCATATCTCTTTTTATGTATTATTTCCATTCCTCTATATTTTTTAAATCTTTAAAGTTTTCAGCTTTAAAAATAGGTTCTCTTATTCCTTTAGATTTTTGATCACTATAATCTTTCAAAGCTCTAAAGGCAATTTTAGAAAGTAATGCAATAGCAATTAAATTTAATATTGCCATAAGCCCCATAAACACATCAGCTAAGTTCCATACTACATCAATATGTGAAGTTGATCCCCATAATACCATGAATACCACAAGAACTCTATATATAAATAAATATTTTGTATTATTAGATAGAAACTCTATATTTGATTCCCCATAATAATAATTTCCAATTATAGAGCTAAAGGCAAACAGAAGTATACAGATAGCAATAAAGTATGAGCCACAAGAACCAACTTCAGAACTTAGTGCATTTTGAGTAAGTTTTATACCTGTCAATTCTGGATTAAGAGATACATCTGATAAAAGAATAATAAAAGATGTACAAGTACAAATAATAATAGTGTCAGTAAATACTCCAAGAGTTTGGATTAATCCTTGTTTTACTGGATGAGATACATCGGCAGTAGCTGCTGCATTTGGAGCACTACCCATTCCAGCTTCATTTGAAAATAATCCACGTTTAATACCATTCATTAATGCAGCACCAAGTCCACCACCAACTGCCTGTTCAAAACCAAAAGCATTTTTAAATATTAAGGTAATAATATGTGGGATTTTGTCTATATTAATTATTATTACAAAAAGAGAAACTAATATGTATATTACTGCCATTATAGGCACAATGACTTCGCTTACCTTTGCAATTCTATGTACACCACCAAAAATAATTGCAACAGTTAAAATTGTTAATATAATACCTATTAGTTTTGGATTTACCCCAAAGGCTTCATTAAATGCTGCAGTAATAGTATTAGATTGAACGGAATTAAATATTAATCCAAAGGTAATTGTTATTAATATAGAAAAAATAACTCCAAGCCACTTTTTATTTAAAGCTTTTTCCATATAATATGCTGGACCACCTCTAAAGGCACCATCTCTATCTTTGACTTTGTAAATTTGAGCTAGAGTTGATTCAATAAAGCTTGATGCAGCACTAATTAAGGCAATTAGCCACATCCAAAATACAGCACCAGGACCACCAATACTTATTGCAATGGCTATTCCTGCTAGGTTACCAGTACCAACTCTAGAAGCAGTACTTATGCAGAAAGCTTGAAAGGATGAAATACTACCTTTTTTTTTGTTACCTGTAATTCCATCTCCAAGTAATCTAAACATTTCTTTAATGTATCGAAATTGTACAAAATTAGTTTTAACAGTGAAATATATACCAAGTATAATTAGCATCCCGATTAAGATATAGGTCCAAATAAAATCATTTGCCTGTAAAACAAGTTTGTTTAAAAAATTCATAAAATCCCTCCGTAATAAATATTATGTCATTATAGAGTTGATTTTATAATATTTTTTAATTTAATGCAATAAAGCCTTATAAAAATTCCGTCGATTTGGAATTTTTATAAGGCTAAGTAAAATTACAACAATTTTAGTACATTAACAACTCTAGCTACAGGACTTAAAATATATCCATTTGGTGTATTAGTTATTGTGAGATTTCTATACCAGTTATCATTATTAACTGTATTATTGTTTTTATTATCATTTGTGTCATTGTTTGTATTTTGATTTTTATCTGTGTCTTTATTAGTGTCCTTATTATCTTCTTCTGAGTTAGTTTCTGGTTCTTCAGAGGAAATAGTATCATCTACAGTTGAAGGAACAGTATAAGGATAATCTGCAGTTTGAGGATTAACATATTGTTTTTTCACAAAAATTCCTTCAGTAATAAGATTTTTTGGAGTATTTTCCGTAGCTATTGTATGATTTGAAGAATTAATTTTAACTTGAACATGAGCATCACAATAGGATGTAGGTTCAGTTCCTTCTTCAAACATTTCAGTATATACTCTGTCACCTCTAGGATCATTTCTACAAAGATCCGTTGCTAGCTTTCCAGAATCTTGACATATTGTAGCTGTTACTATTCCACTTGGAGGAGTTATATCCTTAACTTCCAAGCCTTCATGAGCTTTAGCCATTATCTTTCCAAATACTGCAGCTGCACTATTTGAGTTAAGACCATATTTATCCAACTCTTCTGTACTATTATAATATCCAAGCCATACTGAACCAGAATAATATGGAGTAACACCTGAGAACCATAAATCTTTCGCTTTTGTTGGTGTTCCAGTTTTACCTGCTACAGGCATAGCACCCCACTGGGCACTTGGCCCTGTAATGCTTCGTGAGCCTTTAAGCATATCATACATAATATATGCAGTCTGTGGTGAAAAGATTTCAGTTGTTTTTGGATCCTCTGTACTTAATAAAACTTTACCATTAGTATCAACTACCTTTGAATATAGATTAGGTTCAGTATATAAGCCATTGTTTCCAAAAACCCCAAAGGCATTAGCTAAAATATATGGTGTTCCACCATCTTTATATCCGTCAGCATGACCAAACTGTCCAAGAGCAACAGTAGATATTCCAGTATCCTTTGGATTGTATACTAAACCAAATTTTTCACCATAAGTTTTCCCAATGTCAATTCCAATTTTATGGGCAGTTAAAGTTGCTACTACATTTTTTGAATATTTAAGACCTTCTCTTATTGGAATGTTTCCAGAATACTTACTATCATCATTTTGGGGATTATATGGTTTTCCATCATCACCTTTATATTGATTTGCAATATTTTCTGGAAGAGGCGCATCATCAATTGTTGATCCTGCAGTTAGTAAATGCTCGTTAAGTGCAGGACCATAAACAGTTAGGGGCTTAGTACAAGACCCTATAGAACGAAATTCACTATATGCTCTGTTAGTTGAGTTAGCAGTGTGTTCGCCACGTCCACCTACAAGTGCCACAACCTTGCCTGTATTATAATCTACAATAGTTGCTGCAGCTTGGAATTTAGGAGTAACTGAATTTTCAATTAATGGGTCCCCATCACCTAAATTTGTTTCATTTAATACTTGTTGAGTGTAATCTTGAAGCTCTCTATTCATGTTTGTGTATATTTTCAATCCACCATTAGCTAATAATTTAGATACTTCTTCATCAGTATATTTATATTTTTTCTTTAAATCTTCTTTAACTTTTGCAACTGTAGGATTAATATACCATTCATATTTTAGATTATAAGATGTAGTTTTTTTACTAAATACTAAGCCATTATTATCTAATAATTTGTACGCTTCATCATGTTCAGCTTGGGTAATTTTATCTAATTCAAGCATTTTATCTAAAACTGTTTTAGTTCTATTAATATAAACTGATGGATTATCTTTATTTTTATCCATATATGGGCTGTAGTATGATGGAGCTTGAGTAATACCTGCAATAAAAGCACATTCAATTAAATTTAAATCCTTAGCTGATTTACCAAAATAAAGGTTTGATGCAGCTTCAACACCATAGGCTGTTCCTCCTAAAGGAATTGTGTTTAAGTATTGTGTTATTATTTCATCCTTTGTCATATGCTTTTCTAATTGAAGAGCTAACCAGATTTCCTTGATTTTTCGTTCAACTATAAAGTCTTCGTTTGATAATATTGTGTTTTTAAGTAATTGTTGTGTTAATGTGGAGCCACCGTGGTAACCACTGTCTCCAACAAATATTTTTTTTATGTCAGTTACTATTGAGCCACCAATTCTAATAATGTCAATACCTTTATGTGAATAAAATCTTTGATCTTCAATTGACACATAGGCATCTTTTAAAGCCTGGGGCATTTCATCACCACTAATTACAGTACGCTCTACCTCTGAATGCAAGTTGTCCATAAACCCTTCATTACTATCATAAAGTGATGTTGGCTGACTTAGGTTTTTAACAGCTTGTATGTCAAGAGAAGGCGTGCTTTTAATTATGGCGAAAACATAACCAAGTCCAACAACAAAAATAGCAATTCCTAAAAGTAACATTGTTAAAAAAATACCTTTAATAAAAGTAGATATTTTACTTTTATTTTTCTTATTATTTTTTGGAGTTGCTTTTTTCTTACTGTTTGAAGTAGATTTTTTAGGTTTAGAAACACTATTTTTACTTTTAACAGTAGTTTTGGACTTTTTGGCTTTGTTATTTATATTTTTATCTGTTGCCATGTAAGCCTCCTATTTTAGAAATATAAAATGTTATTAATTATAATAATAATATAAATTATTATAGCATAATTATAATATGACTGTATCAATAACTCAATATAAAGGTGAATAGTATGAGATATTACACAAAAAAGCCACATAAAGGAAAGAAAAAAATAATATTATTAATAATTATAGCCTTAATAATTATTTTTAATCTTTTTATTTATTTCTATGATACAAGAGTTTTTCCATCTGCTTTAAAAATGTCAGAAGTTATGGTTAAGGCCAAAACAAATGATATAATAAGCGATACAAGTATTGAATTATTTAATGATGAATTTAAATATGATGAAATGATAAAAATAGATAAAGATGAGGAAGGAAATATTAATTTGGTTAGAGCAAATACAGTAAAACTAAATTATTTAACTTCTAAATTATCTATGTTATGTAATGAAAGATTACAACAGATGGGAGATGTTGGTATAGATGTTCCAATGGGGTGGATTAGTGAGAAGAGTGTATTTTATGATGTAGGTCCAATGATTAATGTGAAAATTAAACCAATTGGAAATTTAAATGTTTCCTATGAATCTAAATTTGAAAGTGCTGGAATTAACCAAACTAGACATATAATTTACTTAAATATTGTTGGAACAGTTAGAATAATGCTTCCATTACATAGTGAGGATATAGAAGTGACCTGTGAAATACCTGTTGCTGAAACAATTATAATAGGCAAAATCCCTAATACTGCTATTGATTTTAAGAATTAAAAAATATATTTGCTTGGAATTAAGTAATAAGTAGTATAAAATTAAAAGATAATAGATACAGTAAAAATTATTGAGGTGGATATTTTGATAAACGGAAATATAGATGGAATTAAAAAGAGTTTTTTAGAAGAACTTGAAAGTATAAACAATATTAGAACAGATAAAGAGGAAATATGTAATATAAATATTATTGAGAAAATAGTTAAAATATCAACAATTATTGAAAGGGAAGTAAGTGTTGCTATTGATAGAAAAGGAAAAGTCCATTCTATTGCAATTGGTGATTCAACTTCTGTGGAACTTCCACTTATTGATATTAAAGAACAAAAATTATCAGGAATTAGAATTATTCATACTCATCCAAACGGTTATTCTAATTTATCTGCTTTAGACTTATCTGCTTTATTAAAGCTTAAATTAGATGCAATAGTAGCTATTGGAATTTTAGGTGGAAATATTATAGATACGTCTCTTGGAACCTTAATGGTTAAAAATGAAACATTAATATGTGAAGAAGAAGGTAAACTGTCTTTAGATGAATTATTAAAAATTAAATTTTTAGATAAAATAAGACATATTGAAAATTTAATAAGCGAAAATGAGATTGTTGAAGATGATACTGAAAAAGCTATTTTAGTAGGGTCAGATACTAAGGAAAGTTTAGAGGAATTAAGAGAATTAGCTAAGGCATGTAACATACCTGTATTAGATACAGTTTTCCAAAGTAGATCAAAAATTGATCCTGCCTTTTTCATAGGAAAAGGAAAGGTACTTGAAATTTCAGCTTTAAGGCAAACAAAAAAATCAAACTTAATTATTTTTGATGATGAGTTATCAGGATCTCAAGTTAGAAATTTAGAAAATGCTATTGGAGCTAAAGTAATTGATAGAACAACATTAATACTAGAGATATTTGCAAGAAGAGCTAAATCAAAAGAAGCTAAAATACAGGTTGAACTTGCTCAGCTTAAATATAGAAAAAGTAGATTACAAGGTCTTGGAACTGTTCTTTCAAGAACTGGAGGAGGAATTGGTACAAAAGGACCAGGAGAAAAAAAATTAGAAACTGATAGAAGACATATTGAGGAAAATATATATGATTTAAATAAAGAATTAAAAAAGATAAAAAAGGTTAGAGAAGTACAAAGAGGAAAAAGAACAAAGGAGAATATTCCAAAGGTATCTTTAGTTGGATACACAAATGCAGGTAAATCAACTTTAAGAAATAATATTTGTGAAACATCAGCAACTAATATTTCTGATAAGGAAAGAGTATTTGAGGCAGATATGCTGTTTGCTACATTAGATGTAACTACAAGAGCAATAAAGCTTAAGAATAAGGGAATAATAACCTTAACTGATACAGTTGGATTTATAAGAAAATTACCTCATGATTTAGTAGAAGCATTTAAATCAACCTTAGAAGAAGTGGTTTATTCAGATCTGTTATGTCATGTAGTTGATGTTTCTTCTAGTACTGCCTTAGAAGAAGTAAAAGCTGTTGAATTAGTCCTTGATGAATTAGGAGCTTCTGATAAAAAAACTATTTTAGTATTAAATAAAATTGATAAAGCAACTAATGAGCAGTTAGAAAAAATAAGAGAAAGTGTTCATCATGAAAAAATAATTGAAATATCTGCTACTGAAGGATTAAATTTAGATAAATTATTAGAACTTATAGAAGAAAATTTACCTTATAACATGAATAAATACCAAGTATTAGTTCCATATGACAGAGGGGATATTGTTGCATTACTTCATAGAAATGGAAGAATAATTGAAGAAGAATATAAGGATAATGGAACTTTCATTGAAGTTGAAGCATCAGATGAAATTTTCAACAAATCAAAGGAGTTTTTAGTTAAAAAATTAAGTTAATTTAAGGGATGATAAAATGAATAATACAATAGAAAAGTTTCAAAAAGCCTTTCAATCATCATTAAAAACCTTAAAGCGGAATAAAAAAGTTTTAAGTATATTAACTTTTGGAAGTGTAGTATCTGGTGATGTTTGGGAAGAATCAGATATTGATTTATTTGTTATTTATGATAATGATTTTAATGAAATTAGAGATGTCTATTCATTAATACAAAAGGTACCTGTTCATACAAGAATTATATCTAAAAATAAATTGCTAGAAATGTATGAAAGTGAAGAAAAAAAATCTTACATAATAAATATTTTATCAAAATCAAAACTTGTTTATTGTAAAGATGATGAAATAACAAATACATATAATAAATCGCGATATGCAATGGATTCACAAGTATTAAATTATAATCTTGTTTTCTTAGGAGATTTATTAAAAAATTTAGGAGTATGTAAGAAATATTTAAATACAGGTGGACTTAATACAGCTTATGAAGTTTTAGTTAAAAGTTTAGATAGTTTATCAAAGTTATATATAAATATAAATGGATATTCAGTAACTAAAGACTCTGTAGCAATGGCGGCAAACTTAAATATAGATATAAAGAAAATAGTAGATAATTTGTTTGAAAAAAAAATAAGTGAATCTTTAATAGAAGAAACTATTTTTTCTATAGAAAGATATTTAGATGAAAATATAATTGTAGCATCAAACTTACTTTTAGATTATTTACATGAACAAATTGATTATGTAAGTTGTTATGAAATATTAAATGATAATACTTTTAAAAACTATAATATAAAAATGGAATACATATTAAGGGATTTAGTGAAAAGAAAAATAATTCAAGTTGATAAAAGACAGCTAATGGATTCAGAGGGCAATAAAATTATTAATGAAAATGTATATTTATTTAATAATAAGAACAGTTAAAGGGTGAAAATAATGCAGGATTACTTTAAGGTGAAATTTGTTGAAGAAATTCCTAAATATATTCAAATATCAAATAAAATCAAGAAATTAATTGATAAAAAAATAATAGAAGATGGTACCAAATTACCTACAATAAGAAAGTATGCTGAGTTTTTAGGTGTTAATAATGTAACAATTGTTAGTGCATATAAACAGCTTACTAATGATGGATTTGCAAGACAAAAGGTTGGTAGTGGAACCTATGCAAAAAGAAAAGAGACTTTATATAAATTTAACAGAGAATATTCACAAAGCTTTAAAAAGCTTAGTAGTGAAGAGTTAAGTAACATTATTGATTTTGCTGGTGAAACTACGAAAGAAATGAAATTTCCTATAGATGATTTTAAAACAATATTAAACAAAATTTTAGATAGGGATGGTGCTGAAGCTTTAGTTTCACAAAGCCCAATGGGGTATGACAAGCTTAGAAGTACAATTAATAAGGTTTTTTGGGAGAATAAATTAAAAGAAGATGATATTCTTATTGTATCTGGAGCTCAGCAAGGAATTGATATAGCTTCAAAGGTAATGGTAAATAATAATGATAATGTAATTGTGGAAAAGCCTACTTATAGTGGGGCTTTATCAGTTTTTAAATCTAGAAGGGCAAATATTTTTGAAGTTGACATTGAAAAGGATGGAGTAAACTTAAATGAAGTTGAAAAAATCTTAAAGAAAAACAAAGTAACATGTTTTTATACAATGAGTTATTTTCAAAATCCTACTGGAATTAGTTATAGTCATGAAAAAAAGGTAAGACTATTAGAGCTTGCAGAAAAATATGATTTTTACATTATTGAAGATGATTATTTGTCAGAGCTAATTTATGATAAAAAGGTATTGTATGAACCTTTTAAATGGATGGATAAAAATGATAGAGTGGTTTATATAAAAAGTTTTTCCAAAATTTTCTTACCAGGAATAAGAATAGGGTATATGATTCCTCCAAAGGCTTTAGAGGAGGCAATGCAAAGATCTAAATTTAATACTGACATTGCAACTTCAAGTCTTATGCAAAGAGCATTAGAAATGTATATAGCAGAGGGAAAATGGAGAAAAAATATATTCGATTTGTCAAAAGAATATAAAAATAGATATAAAATAATGGAAAAGTATATTGATAAAGAGCTTGGTAGCAAGGTAACATATTTAAAGCCTAAAGGAGGGTTATCATTTTACTTAACATTAACAAATAAAAATATATCATCTAGAAAATTATTTATGAATTTAAAGAAAAGAGGAGTATATATAACTCCTGGAGTATTATTTTTTACTAGGTCTGCAGATGGTGAAAATACTTTTAGAATTGGATTTTCGGAAACGGAAGAGAAGAAAATAATTCAAGGACTAAAGATAATTAAGGAGGAAATAGAAGCATGTCATACATTACAGTAAGGGGGTACGGTGAAGACACATTTGAAGAAAAAAAGTCTGAATTTATAGGCTATTGTAAAAGAGTTGAATCTGAAGAGGAAGCAAAAGCTTTTATTACTGAAATTAAAAATAAACATAAACAAGCTAGACATAATTGTTATGCTTATGTTATTGGAGAAAAAATGAATACACAAAGATATTCAGATGATGGAGAGCCACAAGGTACTGCAGGAATACCAATCCTTGAAGTAATGAAAAAGAAAGAAATAACTGATTGTGTAATAGTAGTAACAAGATATTTTGGAGGTATTCTTTTAGGAGCTGGTGGGTTAACAAGAGCATATATAAAGGGTGCAACTATAGCTATAGATAATGCTGGAGTTATAGAAAAGGTTCAAGGATTAATGATTTCTGTTAAGTTAGATTATGATTTATTAGGAAAAGTACAATATCTATGTACACAAAATAACTGGTATATGGAGAATATTAACTATGAGGATGTTGTTACCTTTGTTATATATGCCTTAACTATTGAATCTACTAAGATAATTGAAGAAATAAGAAATGTAACAAATGGTAAAGCTGAAATAACTACAGATCATGAAGGTACATATTTTAAAGAAGGAAATAGATTACTAAAAGAAATAGCAGAGTAGTTTCTTTTATTTATTAATAAAATATGGTATAATCTTTAAGGTTTAATTATTGATAAAGAAATAAAGATAGGAGGAATAAGCATGTCAGGACACTCAAAGTGGCATAACATTCAAGCAAAAAAAGGTAAAGCTGATGCTAAAAGAGGAAAAGTATTTACCAAAATTGGTAAGGAATTAGCTATAGCGATAAAAAATGGTGGCGCTAATCCCGAAATTAATTCTAGACTTAGAGATGTAATAGCTAAAGCAAAGGCAGCTAATATGCCTAATGATAATATTACAAGAGCAATTAAAAAAGCAGAAGGAGACCTTGATTCAGTAAATTACGAAACAATAGTATATGAAGGTTATGGACCTAGTGGAGTTGCTGTAATTGTTGAAACTCTTACTGATAATAAAAATAGATCAGCTGGTAATGTAAGAAGTGCTTTTACAAAAGGTGGAGGAAACATGGGTAACTCAGGATGTGTTAGCTTTATGTTCCAAGAAAAAGGAGAAATCATTATTGAAAAAGCTGATTTAGATGAAGATGAAATAATGATGATGGCACTAGATGCTGGAGCAGAGGATTTTACTGCTGAAGAAGAAGTTTTTGTAGTAACTACAACACCAGAAGATTTCGGACAGGTGAGAGAAGCTTTAGAAGAAAAAGGATTAGAATTCTTAGAAGCAGATGTTAAGATGATTCCAGATACATATACTGCTATTAATGAAGATGATGCAAAGAAATTCCAAAAGATGTTAGACTTACTTGATGATGACGACGATGTTCAAGAAGTTTATCACAACGCTGAATTCCCAGAAGGATGGGAAGAATAATAGGTGAAAATATAGTGCTTTAAGTGTTTAACTTATAGTAATTAAAGAAATAGAAAGTCTCTTTTGTTATGAAGTATGTTGGAAAGCACCAACATAAATACATAATAAGGGAGATTTTTTTATAAAATATATTTTATAGGAGGTGATAAAAAAATACCGCATATTCACTATGGAATAATGCGGCAAATAATTAATTATACTGATTTACTTTTACTAGCAACTACATCCTCTGCAACATCTACAACATCTACAATGCCTACGACATCTACAACGTCTCCTGCATCTATTGCATCCACAACATGACATAAATATCACCTTCTTATTTCTATATTATTAATATATTCTGAAGGTTACATAATAGTTCATAAGTAATGATAATAATGTAAATATAAATTTTATAATAATGAATTATTAAAATGTCTTAGGAAATAATAATCAGGAGCATGCTCCTTTAAATTCTTATAATGTTCCTAAAAATAAATAATTGTGATATTATATTATTCTTAGAATTAACTAAATTGGAGGTTTATTATGAATAATAATCTAGGGAATAAAATTACTTTTTTATCTCTAATAAGATACACAACACCTACAGTAATAATGATGGTTTTTATTTCCTTATATACTATTATAGATGGATTATTTATTTCAAATTATGTAGGTTCTAATGCCTTGTCATCAACTAATATAATTTTCCCTGTTGTAAACTTTATTTTAGGAATAGGAGTAATGCTTGGTTCTGGTGGAAGTGCGATAGTGGCAATGTTTTTGGGAGCTAATAAAGAAAAGGAAGCAAGGCAGAGTTTTTCACTGCTATTATTAACTTCAATAATTATAGGAATTATTGTTGCTGTTTTTGGTGTTGTTAATTTAAAACAAATAATATATATGTTAGGTTCTACAGAAAATTTATATAATGATTGCTATAAATATGGCTTTATTATGTTAATATTTGCACCTGTTATAATGACTAAAATGTTTTTTGATGTTTTCTTTGTTACAGCAGGAAAACCAAAACTTGGATTAACATGCGCAATTCTAGGAGGAGTAACTAATATTATTTTAGACTATATATTTATTACTAAATATAATATGGGAGTAAGTGGTGCTGCGTTAGCTACATGTATAGGAAATTTTATTACATTTATTGTTGGAATTATTTATTTCTTAAATAAAAATAGTTATCTTCATATTGAAAGGCCAAAATTTAAACTTAGCGTAATATTAAAAAGTTGTACAAATGGAATTTCTGAAATGATAACTCAATTATCTTCTGCAATTACAACTTTTTTATATAATATTGCTATGCTTAAATTTATAGGAGAAGATGGAGTAGCTGCAATAACAATTGTTTTATATGCACAGTTTTTATTAGTATCAGCTTATTTAGGATTTACTTCTGGCGTTTTACCTAGAATTAGCTATAATTATGGCAAAAAAGATAATAAGGAACTACATAAAATAATAAAATATAGCTTTACATTTATATTAATACTAGCAGTTTCTATTTTTGTTATTTCAAAATTATTATCAGAATTTTTAGTGTCAGTGTTTACTGGTGATAATATTGCTGTTTATAATATAACCTTACAGGGATTCAATATATTTTCCATTGGATTTTTGTTTTCAGGCTTTAATATTTTTACTATTGGTATGTTTACAGCATTCTCAAATGGAAAGATATCAGGTTTGTTATCAATATTAAGAACTTTAGTATTGTTTTTAGTAGGAATTTATATTTTACCATTAATGTTTCAAGTTAATGGAGTATGGCTTGTTGTACCATTTTGTGAAGTGTTAACAATTTTGCTTTCTATATTTTTTATTTTTAAGTATAAAAGAGTATATAAATATTAATTATTTATAATAACCAATAGGTATTAAAAAAGCATTAACCTTATATATATTACAAAGGTTAATGCTTTTTATTATATTATTTCTCTATAATAGGATTTATTAATTTCTCAATTTTAGGCATAAAGAATTGTATTATTGGTCCCTGGCATAGGGCTGAAATAATTGTACCAATTCCAATAGTTGTTCCTAGACTGCTTGTACCATACAATATTAATCCTAAAATTAGAGCAGTTAAATCAAATGTTATTCTTATCCATTTATACTCCACTTTTGATTTAGAAGTTAACACTAAAATAAATAAATCATTTGGAGCAACCCCTAATTCAGTAGCTTTTTGAATTGAAAATCCAATGCCAATAATAACACAGCTTAAGAATAAAAATATAATTTTTAAAATTATATTTTGTTCATTAAGGTGTAGTGGTGCAATTAAAAAAGTCATAAGATTAATAAATGGACCTGCTATTATTAATGCAATAAAAGTACCAATTTTAATTTCTCTCCATGATAATATTAATATTAAAATGAAAAATACAGCACATATTATTTGATTAGCAGCACCAGTAGAGATTCCAATTACCTTTGAAATACCTAAAGTAAAGGCAGTAAAGGGATCAGAACCAATATTAGTAGAAATGAAAATAGCAACGCCTAATTGGATAATAGCAACCCCTAAAACAAATGGTATAATTTTCTTCAATGTAGAAGTAAAATTATAATTTGATTTTTTTTTCATTAGTAACACCTCATATTTAAATTTTCAAACAATATACCTAAAATATCATATATATAAATGAAATTCAACTAAAAATATTAATTCATTTATACTTAAAATTATTGTAGCTTGAATTTATTTATGTTTGAAATTAAATTTTCTGTAGTAGATTTAGTGTAGTTTGAAGATTGTGAAATTAAAGTACTTTTATCTTTGATACCTATCATTTTTTCAGAAAGTCTATAAGAAGAATCTGCAACTTCAGAAACTACTGAAGATAAAGATGAAATAGTGTAAGTCATCTCCCCTATAGAGCCAGAAGTTGATTTTGAAATTTCTGAAAAATCATTGGCTATATTTTTAATAGATTCTCCTGCATTTTTATATTGTTTAGTTACATTTAGCATATTATCAAAAGTTGTTAACATATTTTTATCGAAAATATCTAATAATTCTGATGAAGATAAAGATAGTTCTTTTACTGCAGTTAATACGTTATCTAAGTTATTTTGTATTTCATTAACTGTATTAGAGCATTGTTCTGCCAATTTACGAACTTCTTCAGCAACTACTGCAAAGCCTTTCCCATGCTCACCAGCTCTAGCAGCCTCTATAGCAGCATTTAATGCCAATAAATTAGTTTGTTCTGCTACTTCTAAAATCATATTAGACATAACCGATACTTTTTCTATAATTTTAACTTTTTCCAATGATTCCTTAAGGCGATTACTACTGCTATAATATATTTTTTCAATTTCGTCTTTTGTTTGTAATGTATTTCCATAAACTTTAGTAGAGTCTTTTTCAATATGATCAGCTAAAGAAAGTCCTCTTAATGCAATATCAACTGATAAATTAGTATTTTCATTTACACCTTGGGAAGTAGCATTTAATTCTGAAAGACAAGCTGAGGATTCTTCCATACTTGCTGATATTGTTTGCACCTCATCTACAGAATCATTTAAGGATATAAACATATCATTTAGCAAGTCATTGGTTTTGTTTGTATCTTCTATTAAGGTATTACTTGTATTGGCAACAAGATTCATAGTAGAATGTAGAGAATCTACTGATGCATTTAAGGAATTAATAACTTCGCCAAATTCATCTTTTCCTTTATATTCTTCTTTGTAAGTTAAATTACATTTTGAAAGTTCATTTGAAAATTTATTTATTTTATTTACAGATTTAGTCATAAATCGTTTAATAATAAAAGCTAAAATAGTCCCTATTATTATTGCAATTATACCTATAAGGCCTTGAAATTTTGCAGTTTCTTTGGCACCCTGTAGTACTTCATTTTCAGAAATACATAAAGTAATTAACCAAGGTGTGTTTTTTATTGGAGTATAGGCTGTATAGTATTTTTCATTATTAATAGAAAATACATCAGTATTAGTTTCACTTCTATCTAGTTTATCTATTAATGGAACTAAACTACTATAAGGACTGTCTCCTTTTATTTCTGTAGAATTATAAACCAAACTCATATCCTTATGAGCTACGAAGTTACCATTACTATTAATAATATATGCATAACCAGTTTTTCCAACTTCAATATTTTGAATAATAGTATTTACAGTATTTAAATCAATAACTCCACATAAATTACCTAAAAACTTTCCATTTTCCATAATTGGAACTGAAAGAGTAGTAATTGAAAGACCACTGTCACTATTTACATAAGGTTCAGTAATATGTTTCTTGTTACCAGTAATGTTTTGAAAAAACTCTTCTTTAGATTGATCCTTTATTGTATTATTTTCAGCATAATAAGAAATCCCTTCTGGTGTCACAATGAACATATGTTTAAAATCAAATTTTTCTGCTTGATTTACAAGTTCAGGATATTGAATATCCCAATCCATTGACATAATAGTGGATAAAGATGCTACATACTCTAGTTGATTAAACTTGTTATTAATTTCATTTGTAAGCATAGTAGAGGTATCTTTAACTCTATCAATTAGATTGTTGTTTGTTAGTTCAGTAGTATTATTCCTTGATTTACTGTAGGATAAAATTGATATAGGTACGACTATTAACAATGTAAATATTATAAGTGCTCCTAAAATTTTATTTCCTACACTAAAATAATTAATCTTTTGTTTTTTAATTTTTTCCATAGTTACCTCCTTAATTTCTTTTATATTTATCGGCGGTAAATTTATATTCATTATAGGAAAAAACAAAAAAATATAAATTGATTTTTAGAAAAGTTATAAAATTAATAATTGATAAAAATTATTAGTCTATTTTGATAAATTATTAATACTATAGCTTTTATCAGAATATTAGGTTTGTTCCCTATGAGAAAAAGGTTGTTCACAAAACAATTTAATGTTTTTGAACAACCTTTTTATTTTTTTATAATACTACTTTTTATGTATATATCATTATCAATTTCTATAGATATAAATTTATTAAATGGCTGAGCCAAAGCAGTTACATCAAGCTTATTAATTAATTTACCATTTGAAATATGAATCAAAAGCACCTCCTCTGTCAAGTAAACAATATAATAGCTACCTTTGTTTGTTAAAACATCAAGGTTACTTACAAAAAGTGATTTTGTAAAATTACTTATGTAAGTTAATAAATTTCTCTTCTCACGTTTTTCTAAGGAATATATGCCAAAAGCATCACTATAAGTTTCTTTAATATATTTATTATCTTTATACATTTTTTATTTGTTACTTGGGGATAATATTATTGTAACAGTCTCCTTTCTATTAATAATAGATACCTATATTATACTTCAATTATTTTAGTTTGTTCATTCTTTATAAAGATTACTTAGATGCAAATTTTAGGACTCTTTACTATATTTTTTGGCTTTGATATAATTACCTTGTACAAAGGGGTGTTATATTTTGACACCTCTTTATTTTAAATACATAAAATATATTAGGGGTGGTAATATGAAAATAAAAATTGGAGTAATACCATTGTACGATACAAAAGAAGATGCATTAAGGATGAATCAGGATTATCTTAATGCTTTAATTGATTTAGGTGCAATGCCATATATTATTCCTTTTACATCACATGAGGATCTTTTAAAGAATTATTGTGATGAAATGGATGGATTTTTGTTTACAGGAGGACCAGATATTAATCCAAAACTATATGGTGAAGAAATAAAAGAATATTGTAAAGAAATATGTAGTGTTAGAGATGAAGAAGAAGTATTAATATATAATATTGTTAAAAATATGGACAAACCAATTTTAGGTATTTGTAGGGGACATCAATTTTTAAATGTTATGCGTGGGGGAACTTTATATCAGGACATAGATACTGAGGTAAATAGAAAAAATAAAATTAATCATAAACAAGAGAAACCCTATTATGAAACTAGACATAAGATTTATATTGAAAAGGACTCATTTTTATATAGAAAAATAGGTGCTGATTGTATAAAGGTAAATTCAATTCATCATCAAGGAATAAAGAATCTTGGTAAAGGACTAAAAGTTAATGCAGTTTCAGAAGATGGAATAATTGAAGGCTTTGAAGATCCTTTAAATAGATTTTTTGTTGGAGTTCAATGGCACCCGGAATATTTATATAAAAAAATAGAAAGTTGCAGAATTATTTTTAAAGAATTTATAGATTGTTGTAGAAAATAATGAAGTTTAAAGTGGATGATAAAGCTTGATATTAAATTTTAGTGCACTTTATCATTCATTTATTTAAAAAGAGATTTTTCATAAAGAAATAAAATAATTATACGATAATATATTATTAAGGTTGTAATAATAATATTTTTAGGAGGTATAGCAATGAATTTACTAAAGAAGGATGGAAGAGTCGAAGAATTTAATAAGAATAAAATATATACTAGTATTAAAAATGCTGCAAGCGATATAAGTGAAGCTGCATTAAATGAATCAGATCTTAATTTGGTTGTAAATGATGTAGTTGAATTATTAGAGAAAATTAGAATAGATGGTACTAAAACTTCAAGTTATGAAGTGATTGGAGTTATCCAGGAAGTTCTATCTAAATTTGGGTTTAATCAAGTTTTACACCAGTATATAGTACATAAATAAAACATAGTATATAAAAAGTCCTTTATTACTTATAAAAATAATGTATAATTATTTTATAAATATATATTTTGAGGGAGTATTAATGGATAAAAGAAGTTTTAAATTTTATATAACCACTTTTCTCGTAATGCTAATTATTATTGCAATAGTATCATTGTTTTTTAAGATTTTACCATACTTATTATTAGCAGGTTTAATAGCTTATATAGTTGTTAAAATAGTTGGATTCTTTAATAATAAGAAACATAATAATAGCAATAATAATGAAGCGGAAGCTATTCATATTGAGGATGAAAGATTTGATACAAGTAATGCTATAGACGTAGATTTTGAAGAGGTTGATAATAAAAAATAAAAGATATAAAAGGGATGCCGCTTTTAAAGATGAAAATCTTGAAGCGGCAGTTCTTCATTTTAACCATTAATCTAGAGTTACAGAATAGAGAAGAACTAAGAGATGAGGATAGAAATCATATATATTGAGGCTTGTTCAGCGGAAGTACATATAATTCAATATTTCTAAGCTTGTCTGAGAAATCTCCATCACTTCTCTCTCTTAGTTCTTGGATCTTAACTACCTCCTTTTTGTGGTTGAAATTGCTAATAATAATTTCTTATTGTATAATACACCTATGAAAACACAAAGGGGGCAATATAATGGATAAAATAAAAATGTCAACTCCATTAGTAGAAATGGATGGAGATGAAATGACAAGAGTGCTTTGGAGCGCTATTAAGGAAGAATTATTAAATCCTTTTATAGAATTAAATACTGAATATTATGATTTAGGTCTTGAATACAGAAATAAGACAAATGATCAAGTTACAGTTGATGCTTCTAATGCTATAAAAAAATATGGTGTAGGTGTAAAGTGTGCAACAATTACTCCTAATGCTGCTAGAATGAAAGAATATGATTTAAAAGAAATGTGGAAAAGTCCAAATGGTACAATAAGAGCAATTCTTGATGGAACAGTTTTTAGGGCACCAATTATAGTTGATTCTATTAAGCCATATGTTTCTAATTGGACAAAACCAATTACAATAGCAAGACATGCTTATGGAGATGTTTATAGAGATGTAGAAATGAAAATACAAGGAAAAGGTAAGTGTGAACTTGTATTTACTTCTGAAACAGGAGAAGAAAAAAGAGAATTAATTCATAACTTTGATGGAAGTGGTGTAGTTCTTGGAATGCATAATTTAGATAAATCAATTTCTAGTTTTGCAAGAAGCTGTTTTAATTTTGCTTTAGATATTAAACAAGATTTATGGTTTGCAACTAAGGATACAATATCAAAAAAATATGACCATACTTTTAAAGATATTTTCCAAGAAATATTTGATGCAGAGTATAAAGATAAATTTGAAGAAGCAGGAATTGAATATTTCTATACATTAATAGATGATGCAGTTGCCAGAGTAATTAAATCAAAAGGTGGAATGATTTGGGCATGTAAGAATTATGATGGAGATGTAATGAGTGATATGATTGCAACAGCCTTTGGTTCTTTGGCTATGATGACATCAGTTTTAGTATCTCCAGAAGGAAATTATGAATATGAAGCTGCTCATGGAACAGTTCAAAGACACTACTATAAACATTTAAAAGGTGAAGAAACTTCAACAAATTCAATAGCTACAATATTTGCTTGGAGTGGTGCTCTTAGAAAAAGAGGAGAGTTTGATAACAATAAAGAATTAGTGGAATTTGCCAATAATCTAGAAAAAGCTTCATTACAAACAATAAATGAAGGCATAATGACAAAGGATTTAGCATTATTAACAGATTTAGACAAGGTTAAAACTGTTAATAGCTTTGATTTTATAAAAGCAATTAGAGAAAGATTAGAAAAACTTATATAACTTATAATTTATTAAAGAATTCACTTAAGTGAATTCTTTTCTTATTAGTAATAATGTTTACAATAATATTCTATTGTGTTTAAATTAAAATAATAGAATATAAGGAAAGAGTCCTTAAGAAAGAGGTAAATATGACAAATGAATTTTTATTGATAATAGATGGTTCCAGTTTGCTTAGTACTCAATATTATGGGAATCTGCCTAGAGAAATAATGTTTGCCAAAACTGAAGAAGAAAGAGAAAATTATTATTATAAAATAATGCAAACATCTACAGGAATATATACAAATGGTATCTATGGCTTTATGAGAACTCTTCTTAAAATTATAAGAGAGCAAAAGCCTACACATGTTGCAGTAACATGGGATATAAGCAGAAATACTTTTAGACGAGAAATAGATAGTGAATATAAAGGAACTAGAGGCGCTACACCAAAACCTTTAAAAGAACAATTTGTTTTATGTCAAGAAATACTTAAAGAAATGAACATTCCGCAATTTATGGATGAAAAATATGAAGCAGATGATTTTTCTGGAACATTAAGTAATAAGTTTGAAAATGAATTACCAATTAAAATTTTAACTAAAGATAATGATTATCTTCAGCTTGTTACAGATAAAACTAATTTATGGCTTATGTATACTACTCAAGATAAAGCAGATGATTTATATAAAAAGTACAAAATAAATAAATTAGAAAGTAATTTTCCCGATAAATCCTTCCAATATACTCCTGACTTAGTAAAAAAGGAATTTGGAATTAATCCTTGTCAAGTACCAGACTTAAAAAGTTTAGTTGGGGATAAATCAGATAATATTAAAGGAGTTTCAGGTGTAGGAGAAGCAAGTGCAGTGCCATTAATTGCTTATTATGGAACTGTTGAAAAGTTATATGATGCTATAAGAAATCTAGATAAAAAAAGTGAGAAGGAAATAAAGGAAGAATGGAAAAATAACCTTGGAATTAAAAGATCCCCATTATCTTATTTATTGAAAACAAGTGATACTGAAATTGTAGGTGAAGAAAGTGCTAAAATTTCAAAAAAGCTTGCAAAAATAAAATGTGATATTGATTTAGGTGATTTATCCCTAAAGGATTTATCTTTAAATATAGATCTAGATAAGGGAAATAGTGCTTTTCATAAGTTAGAATTTAAATCTTTAAGTCTAGATGAGGTTGGTAAAGATAATAAAGATAATATTAATAGTAATGTTGAAATTGAAGAAGTTAATACTTTTGAAGAAATGAAAAAAGCAATAAATGAAGAAAAAGATATTTCATTT
>JAAYPK010000056.1 GCA_012519845.1 Clostridiales bacterium | reverse complement strand
TTATAAAATCTACATATATTATTTATATAGTGTTAATTTCACTATATAAATACGTAGGGTAGCATATGTATAGTAATTAATTTACTCCAAATTACTATACAAAAAAGAAAGTATCTTGATAAATTATTTCAAAATACTTTCTTTTTATATTGATAAAATTTACAATAATTCCATATATACTAATTTTAGTATAATAATATTAACCCCATAAAAACTAAATTTTCAGTCCCCTTATTTTCAATTCCATGCCCTCTACCATCACCAGTAAAGGTTACATCACCCTTTGAAACTTTACGAATTGTACCATTATCATTATATTCCCCTTCTCCAGATAGAATATAATATGTTTCACTTTCATTATGATGTTCATGATATCCTACTGAACACCCAGGTTCTAAAGTGATTTCTGCATATAACCTAGCTTTTCCTTGAAATTCTTCTTTACCTATTAAATGTTTTATTATTGCATGGCCTTTGCCTCCAGCTAATCCTTCAACTCTATCAATCTTAGCTTCCATATTTATTCTCCTTCTATAAATTAATTTTTCTCTAATTCTATAAAAGATGATATCATACTTTTGTATATATTTAAAACTACCTCTTCACTAGCATTATTCTCCTTTGCTAATTCCTTTATCTAATTCTTCTCTAAGACCTTTTGTAAATTCAAAAGCCTGTTCTCTGTTTTCATTTAATCTTCTAACTACAGCGCTTCCTACAATTACACCATTACAATAATTTTTAACCGTTCTCACTACTTCTTTTGAAGAAATACCAAATCCTAAACAAATTGGAACATTAGAATATTCTCTTACAGTATTTAAATAATCATTAATACTATCACTTAAGGAACTTCTTTCTCCTGTAGTTCCATTAGTAGATACACAGTAAACAAATCCTTTTGTACCAGTTACTATTTTTCCAATTCTATCTTTTGAAGTTGGAGCTACTAAAGGTATTAAATACAATCCATTAGCTTCTGTTTTTTCCTTAAGCTCCATTCTTTCTTCTAAAGGAACATCAGGTACAATAAGTCCATCAAATCCAGCTTCTCCAGCATCCTTTAAAAATTTATCTACTCCATAACTAAAAACTAAATTATAATACACCATAATAACTAAAGGGATCTCACTTTTTTCTCTTACCTTTTTACCACAGGTAAAAACATCTTTAACCTTAATACCATTTTTCAATGCCCTAATATATGATTCTAAAATAACCTCTCCATCAGCTAAAGGATCACTAAAAGGTATACCAATTTCTATAATGTCTGCTCCTGCTTTCTCTAATTCAAAAACTGTTTCAATTGTTTTATCTAAAGATGGATCCCCATTAGATATAAAAGGAATTAAAGCCTTTTTCTTATTTTCTTCTAATTCTTTAAAAACTTTATCTATTCTATTCATTACTTATTTTCCTCCAAATACTTAATTACTGTTTCCATATCTTTATCTCCGCGACCTGATATATTAACAATTACAATATCCTCCTTTGAAAGAGTTTTTGCATACTTTCTGGCATATGCTACAGCATGAGCTGATTCTATTGCTGGAATAATACCCTCTACCTTAGTTAAGTATAATAATGCTTCCATAGCCTCTTTATCATTAATTGCTACATAATCTGCTCTTCCAGTTTCACATAAATAAGCATGTTCAGGTCCAACTGATGGGTAATCAAGCCCTGCTGAAATTGAATAAGCTTCTTTTATCTGCCCATCATCATCCTTTAATACATAACTCATCATACCATGTAATACTCCTAAAGTTTTAGCCTGAAGAGAAGCAGCATGTTCACCAGTTTCTATTCCATGTCCTGCTCCTTCTACTCCTATTAATTTAACAGATTTTTCTTCTATAAAAGGAGCAAATATTCCTATAGCATTACTTCCTCCCCCTACTGGAGCAATAATTGCTGTTGGAAGTTTCCCTTCCTTTTCTAGAATCTGTGCCTTTGCTTCATCACCAATTATTCTTTGAAATTCTTTAACCATTATTGGATAAGGATGTGGTCCTGCTGCAGTTCCCATAACGTAATAAGTATCTAAAACATTTGTAACCCAATACTTAAATACTTCATTAACTGCATCTTTTAAAGTTCTATTTCCTGTCTTAACAGGAATAACTTCTGCCCCAAGTAATTCCATTTTCTTTACATTTAATGCTTGTCTTTTAATATCTTCTTCTCCCATAAATATCTTACATTCCATATTAAACTTAGCTGCTACTGTTGCTGTTGCTACTCCATGTTGACCTGCTCCAGTTTCCGCAACTATTTTTTTCTTTCCCATTCTTTTTGCTAAAAGAACTTGACCTAAGGCATTATTTATTTTATGAGCACCGGTATGATTTAAATCTTCTCTCTTTAAATAAATCTTTGCTCCACCTAAATCCTTAGTCATATTTTCAGCAAAATCTAAAGAACTAGGTCTTCCAGCATATTCTTTTAAATAATACTTATATTCTTTAATAAAATTTTCATCATTAATTGCTTTTTCATATTCTTCTTCCAATTCTAGTAATGGATTCATTACTGTTTCTGGTACATATTGTCCACCAAATTTATCAAATCTACCTTTCATTACTTTCCCTCACTTTATTAATTAATTTTTCCATTTTGTTTTTATCTTTATATCTATTTCCTTTTAAATCTATACTTTCTACCCCTGATGATACATCAATTCCATATGGCTTTACTGCTTCTATTCCTTCCAATACATTGTCTAAATTTAATCCACCTGCCAAAATAACTTTTTTATTAATTACTCTATCTTTTAAGATTTCCCAAGAAAATGCTTCTCCACTACCTGGATTACTTCCATCTAAAACAAGAGTATCAACTGAATATTTTAAAGCTTTTTCTATATCCAATTCATTTTGAATTCCAATAGCCTTCCATATCTCAGTAGTTGTTCTTCTTTTTATTTTTCTAATAAATAATTCATCCTCCATACCATGAAGTTGTATTACATCTAAAGGAATATTCTTAAGCACCTGTAAAATTTCTTCTTCACTATTATTTCTAAAAACTCCAACAATTTTTATCTTTTTATTTAAACTATTATAAAGTTTCTTAGCTGTATCAATAGTAACTTTTCTTTTACTTTCTGCAAAAACAAAACCTACATATTCAGGTTTTAAAAAATTTAGAGCATTTACTTCATCAATATTAGTAATTCCACATATCTTAATAACCATATTAATCTTCACCTTTAAATTTTTTAAATTTATTAATAAAATCTTGGTTTCTAATATTTCTCATAAACATTTCTCCAACTAAAACTCCATCTGCTCCAAGGCTTTTTATATATTCTAAATCTTCAATGGAACTCATACCACTTTCAGAAATAATTACCTTATCATCTGGAATATATTTTATTAATTCTTTTGTAATTTCTAAGGTAGTAACAAAATTCTTTAAGTTTCTATTGTTAATACCTATAATTCTCCCTCCTGCTTCTAAAGCAATATCTAATTCCTCCTTATTATGGACTTCTATAAGTGGCTCTAAATTAAACTTTATACACTCATCATAAAATTCTTTAAGCCTATTTCCAAGCTCTGCAACTATTAAAAGAATTCCTTGTGCACCTAATAGTTTTGCTTCATATATTTGATAAAAATCCACAATAAAATCTTTTCTTAATATAGGAGTATTACTTAAAGTCTTTACCTTTTGTAAATTTTCATCACTTCCTTGAAAAAAATCTTCTTCTGTCAATACGGAATAGGCATCAATTTTTAATTCTCTGTATAAACTTTCTATTTCCTCCACATTAAATTCTGGCAGTATTAATCCCTTTGAAGGAGAAGCCTTTTTAAATTCACCTATAACAGATAAGCCTGGTTTTTTTAATACATTAAAAAAATTATTCTCTTCATTTTCTAATTTCAATGCTTTATTTCTTATTTCCTCTAAAGATACATTTTTTTTACGCTCTTCAATATGTCTCTTTTTTTCAGCGACTATCTCATCTAAAATCATATTGCCCCTCCTTTTACTCTTTGATTACCAAAAGTTTATTCCCTTCCTTTTGAAATTCATAAGTTGTATCTCTTATACTTACTTCATATTTTTCTTTATACCTATTAATTATAGGTTCTAACAAAGCAGACTTATTAGCATCTAAATCTAGTATCGGAAATATCCTTACTTCTTTACATACCTTTAGAATTTCATCTATAGCATCAAAATGAAATTTCAGACCTAACTCAGAATATAATAAAAGAAAATGAGAACTTAAGCCTATATCAAAATATTTATCATTAAAAGGCAGTTTCTTTGGTAATTCAAAAGGAATATATCGTCCTTCCTTTTTTCCTTTTTCAAAATCTTCTAAAAACTTTTTCATAGCATCCATTCTTAATGTTTCAAGTTCACCTGTATTTTTTATTTCATTCCAAATAAAATTTTTTCTATTTAATTCTGTTTGCTTTATTACCTCATCTTTAGTCTCTAATATTCTTTTTTCTATTTCTTCCTTAGAATAATTATATATTGGATCGAAAGAAATAACATTTCCATTACTATCACAATTAAAGGATGCTGGTCCATCTCCAAAACTAGCAATTTTCAAATTACATTCTTCATCTGATAACATAAACATCTTTACATATTCATTATAATTTCTTCCCCATGGAACTACTTTTGATAAAGTATATTTCATTACTTTATCCTACCAATTCCACATATTTTTCATAAGCTTTTCCACTTTCAATTAACTCTTCTGCTAACTTTATTCCTTCTTCCAAAGAATCGACTATTTTCCCTACATATAATCCAGCTGCTGCATTAATAACTACAATATCTCTTTTAGCCCCCTTTTCACCTTTTAAAATATTTAATATAATATTGGCATTAAATTTGGCATCTCCACCTTCAATATCTTTTAAATTAGATTTTTTGAATCCCAACTTTTCTGGATCTAATACATATTTCTTAAGTTTCCCATTCTTTATTTCACAAACAGTTGTTGTTGTTGTAGTTGTTATTTCATCTAATCCATCATCTCCATGAACTACCATTCCTCTATCTAATCCTAAACCTAATAAAGCTTTTCCTACTGTTTCCAATAAACTTCCATCATATATTCCCATAAGTTGACCTGTAATTGGGGCTGGATTTAATAGTGGTCCAAGCATATTAAAAATTGTTCTACAACCAAGCTCTATTCTTTCTTTTCCTACATTTTTCATTCCACTATTGTAAGATGTAGCAAGTAAAAATGACATACCTTTACTTTCTATAATTTTCTCACTATCTTCCTTTGAATAATCTGTTTTAATTCCTAATTCATTTAAAACATCTAAGCTTCCACTTTTACTTGAAACTGCACGATTACCATGCTTAGCAACCTTAACTCCCCCTGCTGCAATTACAATAGCAACAGCTGTAGAAACATTAAAGGTTTTGCCTCCATCACCACCAGTTCCACAACAATCTATCAAATGATTTTTATCCTTAATATCTATTTTTAGCGTATGACTTCTTAAAGCTTTTGCTGCTCCTAATAGTTCTTCTGGGGTTTCTCCTTTTGCTTTTAATCCAACTAAAAAACCACCTTTTTGAGCTGAAGTTGTATCTCCTGACATAATTTGATTCATTACATCTGCCATTTCATTTTCACTTAAATTACTTCCTTCAATAACCTTTTTAATAGCTTCCTTAATTTCCATAACAAATCCCCTCCACAAAATTTCTAATCATTCTTTTTCCTTTTGAAGTAAATACTGATTCAGGATGAAATTGAATTCCATAAATCTTTTTATTTTTGTGTTTAACTCCCATTATTATATTATCTTCAACAGTTTCAGCTATTATTTCTAATTCCTTCGGTAGTGTACTTCTATCTATTATTAATGAATGATATCTCATTACCTCTACCTTTCTACCAATTCCTTCAAAAATATCATTTCCTCTTACTTGAATAATTGAACTTTTACCATGATATATCTCTTTTGCTCTGACAACATTTCCTCCAAATGCCACTCCAATAGCTTGATGACCTAAACATATTCCAAGTACAGGTATTTCATCTCCAAAATTCTTTATTACATCTATGGAAACACCTGAATCTTCTGGTCTTCCAGGTCCTGGTGAAATAACAATTCCATCTGGTTTAATTTCTTTTAATTCATCAACTGTTATTTCATCATTTCTAAATATTTTTACTTCTGCAAATTCACCAATATATTGATATAAGTTGTAAGTAAATGAATCATAATTATCTATTAAAACTATCATCTTAAAGCCTCCTTTAAAGCTAATAATTTATTTTGAATTTCTTCAAATTCATTTTCAGGTATTGAGTCATATACTATACCTGCTCCAGCTTGTAGATACGCCATATTACCTTTTAGTATGAAAGTTCTAATGGCAATACACATATCCATGTCTCCCCCAAAAGAAAAATATCCTGCTGTTCCTGAATAAACTCCTCTTTTTACATCTTCTAATTCTTCTATAATTTCCATTGCTCTGATCTTAGGTGCTCCAGAAACCGTTCCAGCTGGTAAACAAGCAACCAAAGCATCAAAAGCATCCTTATCACTCCTAATTTTTCCAACAACTTGGCTGGTAATATGCATTACATGAGAAAATCTTTCAACCTTCATAAAATCTTTAACTTCTACACTTCCAATTTTACTTACCTTACCAATATCATTTCTTCCTAAATCAACAAGCATAACGTGTTCTGCTCTTTCTTTTATATCACCTAATAATTCTTCCTCTAATTTTCTATCTTCCTCTTCATTTTTTCCCCTTCTTCTTGTTCCTGCTATTGGATTTGTAATAACATATTCACCTTTTTTAGCAACTAAACTTTCAGGAGATGATCCTACAACTTGATAATCGTTATAGTCTAAGAAAAACATATAAGGAGATGGATTATCTTCTCTTAACCTTCTATATATTTCAAGAGGAGTTTTTTCAGTTTCACAATACATTCTTTGTGATAATACTACTTGAAATATATCTCCTGATTTTATATATTCTTTAGCTTTCTTAACATTTTCTATAAATTTATCTTTTTCAGTTGCAAATTGGAACTTTATTTTTTCACCCTTCTCCACGTCCATAAATGAATAATTAATATTTAATAATGATCTAAAATAATCTTTCTGTTCTTTTATAATATTTTCATAACTTCTAGTATCATCGTTAAAAACATTATCAACTATATAAACTTTATGAGTAAAATGATCAAAGGTAATATATCTTTTATAAAAATTAAATCTTACAACTGGTATATCTAAATCATCATTATTTTTAAATTCTAATTTTTTTTCATAAAATGATGCTGTATCGTACCCCATATAACCTACTGCTCCACCTTTAAATGGGAATGGATTGTGCAATGAATCAAAATCCTTAGAAACTTCTTTTTTAACTTCTAAAATCTCTTTCTTGGTATTTCCAACCACTTCAAAATAAGGATCTTCCCCTAAAAATGAATATCTTCCAAATCTATTCTCTTTACTTCCACCTTCTAGGATAAATTTTCTATTACCTTTCATCCCTGAAAATATTGTTATAGGAGTAATTTCATCTCCTCTAAACATACTTATTATTGAAAAAATCTTTTTTTTCGATTTTAATTCTTTAAATTGTTCTTCAGTAATATTGATCATAACTTTATCCCCCTTAATTTATTAAAATTTTCTATAAAAAAAGCCACTTTGTCCTAAATAATGGGACAAAGTGACTTGCGGTGCCACCCATTTTTATATAAAAGTAGACAGAAAGCAAAAAAATTTCATCCACAAAAGGACGAAATTAATATTCGTTATGCCACCTATTTTTACATAATCTCTATCAGGTACAGAATTATCGATACCCTGTCTTTTTAACGGTAGACTCCCGAACGCATATACTATAATTCTAAGCGTTGTCTCAAAGACCCATTCAATAATAGCTACAGCGTCTGGTTCCCACCATTCCAAACTCTCTGGACCTAAATTCTATTATCTACTCTTTCTTATCAAAGACTTTTCATATTTTATAATGAAATATTATCATATTTTTTCTCATTTTGTCAATTACTTTTATTAATATATATTATTCATTTTTTATAATTAGGTGAATTTCTAATAGTTTTATCTTTCTTTTTTTAAAAATAAAATTATGTTAATATATACATATATATTTTTTGACAAAAGAGGAAGGGATTTTTAAAATGTATTTTTTTCTTGTATTAATGTATTTATTACTAATTCCAACTATTTATTTCAATGCTATTGATTATAGTATTATTAAAACTATAGTAAAAGGTGGCTGTAGTCTATGTTTCTTACTTTGTGGATATTTTAGTTACAAAAAATGTACTATTACTAACAAAAAATATTCTACATCAATTTTATTAGGATTATTCTTTGGAATGTTAGCTGATATATTTATAAGTTTGAATTTTGATTACGCTTTTCATCTAGGGGCTGCTACCTTTGCCATAGGTCACTTTTTCTTTATAAAAGCTTTTGTTAGTTATTCTAGTATTAATAAAAAAGACATCATTATAACTACTGTTTTATTAGCCTTTTTTATATTTTTAATTTCTATCTATGATAATTTTAATTTTAATGGATTATTTCCTATAGTTTTTATTTATGATTTAGTAATAAGTTTTATGTTAGCTAAAGCATTATCTTTGCTAAAATTTAGAAAGAAAAACAAAACTTTATTTACTTTTATTCCTTTAGGTGCTCTTTTATTTTATATTTCAGATTATATATTATTATTTATTTATTTTGCAGGATTTTCACCCACTTTAGGAACTGTTTTAAATCTTAGCATTTACTATACAGGACAAGCAATCATAGCTCTTAGTCTTTATAGAAATTGTATTATTAATATAAATATATGCAAATAAAAGCAGACATGTTTTTTAACACATCTGCTAATAAAGAGAACTTAATAGAAAAAATTATTTTAGCTCAAAAGATTTGCAATCTGTACATTCTGGAATTGAAGGATTAGCTTCATGAGTTCCAACTAAAATTTTATTTAGTGTACAATAATCATCAGATTGAGCATGATGCTTGCATTGTTGAACTGTACATCCTATACTTGGGTTATTATCCATAATTACTTCCTCCTTTAATTAAAATTACAAAAGTATTATGTGTAAAATAAATTTAATTATTCATTAAAGATGACATCAAAGCAATTCCTTTTGCTCCTGAATTTATAACTTTCATATAATTACTTTTATTAATCCCACCAATTCCATACACAGGAATTTTAACTTTATTGCAAATATCCTTTAATTCATCTACTCCTTTTGGCTTTAATCCTTTTTTACAATCAGTTTCAAAAATATGACCATAAATTAGATAATCTGCCCCTCTTTTTTCTGCTTCAACAGCTTCATTGTAATTATGAACTGAAACACCTTTAATTCCTTGAAATTCTATAATATCTAAATTAACAAAATCATTATAAGATAAATGTACACCATATGCATTTACATTATCAGCTACCTTTATATTTCCATTAATAATTAAATTAATTTCTGAATTTTTTAAAATTCCTTTTATCCTTGCAGCCATAATCTCAAGTTCTTCATCTACCAAATCTTTTTCTCTTAAAATTAAATATTTTATTTTACTTTGTGATATTTCCCTAATCCTACCATAAAAGTCTTTGCAAAGTTTTCTATTAGTTACACCTATTATTTCCATTACAACACTCCAACCCAATCTTTAAATATAGGTTCATAACCTAATTTTCTCAAATCTCTTCTCACTTCATTTTCATCTCTTGAATCTGAAACATCAAATTGAACTTCTCCTGCTTCATCTTTTTTCATTGTATGTCCTCCTATAGATGTATCACTTCCAGCTGAAATCTTATTTACCCCTAAAGGAATTAACTTATCTCTAAATTCTGCTCTTTCTCTTGTTGAAATATTTAAGGTGCAATTAGGAAACATGTTCCTCATTGCTATTATAGCTTGTACGATATCCCTATCACTTACTTCAAAAATATCATTATAGCCTCCAACACAAGGTCTTATTCTTGGAAAAGAAAATCCTACCTCAACTGATGGATATTTTTTTCTTAAATATAATCCATGCAACATCATTTTATAAACTTCAATTTTCCATTTATTTAGCCCTAAAAGTGGCGCTAAATTAACACTTCTCATTCCTGCTATGCAACCTCTCTCAAGTCCATCTAATCGATATCTATAGTTTCTTTTAGGACCTCCAAGATGAACTTTTCTATATATTTCTTCATCGTAAGTTTCTTGATATATTGTTAATGAATCCACGCCTGCTTCTACAACCTTTTTATAATCCTCTACATCCATAGGATATACTTCTATTGTAATTGAAGAAAAATATTTTTTCATTATTTTTGCTGCCTGAGTAATGTATTCTACAGGAGTATCCTTTGGAGATTCTCCAGTTAAATAAATAATATGCCTAAAACCTTTATTATAAACAGCTTTACATTCTTTTTCAATTTCTTCCATTGTAAGTTTTTTTCTATGAATATTATTATCATGATTATATCCGCAATATGCACACCTATTTATGCAGTAATTTGCAATGTATATTGGGGTGTACAGAAGAACTGTATTACCAAAATATTGTTTTGTAAGTTTATTAGATTTCTGTGCTATATCTTCTAAATATTTTATTGCTTTATCTGATAGCAAAGCTAAAAAATCCTTTTTATCTAGTTTTCTTTTATTAATAGCTCTTAATACATCTTCTTCAGTAATTTCTTCCAATGCTTTATCAAAATCAAAATTAGTATTTTCTTTTATAAAATCATATAAGCCATATTCTATTTCCATATCTTCACCCCTACTCTAAAAATCCAGTTAATGGTGATGAAGCATTTCCTTCTTTACTTTCTACTCCAAGTCCTGCTAAATATGCTTCTCTTCCTGCTTCAACTGCTTTCTTAAAAGCTCCTGCCATTTTTATAGGATTTAATGAAGATGCGATTGCAGTATTAACCATTACAGCTGCTGCTCCCATTTCCATGGCTAAAGCTGCATCTGAAGGTTTTCCAATACCTGCATCAACTATAATAGGTGCATTTATTTCTTCTATCATTATTTCAATTAATTCTTTAGTTCTAATACCTCTATTACTTCCAATTGGAGCTCCAAGAGGCATTACTGCTGCTGCACCTGCTTCCGCCATTCTTTTACCCATCATTAAGTCTGGTGACATATATGGTAAAACTTTAAATCCTTCTTTAACTAAAGCTTCTGTGGCCTTTAATGTTTCAAGATTATCAGGTATTAAATACTTAGTGTCAGAGATAACTTCAACTTTAATCCATTCACCACAGCCCATTGCCTTTGCCATTTTTGCAATTCTTATAGCTTCTTCAGCATTTCTGGCCCCTGATGTATTAGGTAATAAAATTATATTCTTTGGAATATATTCTAAAATATTTTCTTCTTTATTATCTAAATCAACTCTTCTAACTGCCATTGTTACCATATTAGTTTCACTTTCTTTTATTACATTAGGAAGTATTTTATTATTCCCATATTTCCCCGTTCCAATAATTAATCTACTACTAAATTCTTTTTCCCCCAAAATAAATTTATCCACAATTACACATCCTCTTTATTTAATATAATTCTTAAAACTGTATTTGCTTCATGATTAGCAACTATTCCTACTCTTGGTGCCATAAGCCCTTCACCAATTTTAGCTTCATTTGCAAAGTCGCCACAAATATATAGCCTTGAATTTATTTTTTTTGTCTTTATAATATTATTTGAATAGTAACCAGCCATACCAGAGGCAGATACTATTTTTTTATCCTTAAATTTTGTCAATACTTCATTTACAAGCATTGCTTTATTATTAGGATTATCAAAGGCCTCTACAACAATATCCACATCATTTAGAAAATTATCCACATTTTCCTTGGTAATTTCATCCTTTACTGTGGATATCTTTATAAATGGGTTAATATCTTCTATTATTTCTTTAAGTGCATTGACTTTAGGCATTCCTATTTGCCTTACAAAATATTGCTGTCTATTAAGATTACTTGGTTCAACTATATCAAAATCTATAATTTTAATATATCCTACACCTATTCTTGCTAATGAAATTGCTACATTAGATCCAAGTCCCCCAGCTCCACATATTGCAACTTTAGCTGCTTTCACAGCTTCATGTACATATGGTGTATGTCTACTTACCATAAGTGCTTCTAAATCCTCTTCCTTCGGTACTTCCCCTCTTTTTATTAATACTATTTTGTCGCCTTCATTTATTAAATGATCTTCTTTAATTGGAAAACCATTTACAATAATTATGTCAGCATTATTTTTGTATGAATTTCTTACTTCAAATGCTGTTTTCTCTATTACTTCTCTCTCTATTTCATTAATATAAATCTTCATTTTCAACCTCCCCCTACAAAGCTAATTATTTCTAATTTACTACTTTCTTTTAAAAAGGTCTTACTAAAATCTTCTTTTAGGATTATTTCTTTATCCAATTCTACTACAACTTTATTAGAATTAAGATTAAGTATTATTAATAAATCTTCTATAGTCATTCCTTCTTGAAAAGCAATTATTTTACCATTAACTATCATTATTTACCCTCCTTACTTAATAAATTTAAATAAACAAAAAAGACTTGCCACCAAGGCAAGCCATATAATTACTATATACTTTTCTTCTGCTTCCCTACGGTGGTACTAACCACATCAGGTTAAAAGAGTCTCAATTCTAACAGAATATCTCTCAGCCAACTTATAGTTGGCACCCCTAGCCTAAATATATTTATTTTATTAAATTATATTACTAAATAATTCTATTGTAAATGGAATTATTTATCTAGTTTGTGATATAATGAAATTTGTAGAAATGGAGGGTATTATGTTAAAAGAGTTTAAAGAATTTGCTTTAAAAGGCAATATGATTGATTTAGCAGTGGGGGTAATTATTGGTGGCGCTTTTAATAAGATTGTCACATCACTTGTGAATGATATAATTATGCCAGCTTTAAGTTTCTTTACAGGGAAACTTGATTTTTCAAATTTATTTATAGCACTAGATGGTAATTCATATTCAACTATTGCTGCGGCTAAAGATGCAGGAGTTGCTACTATAAATTATGGAACTTTTATTTCAGGAATTATAGATTTTCTTATAATGGCATTTGTCATTTTCATCATCGTTAAACAATTGAATAAATTACATAAAAAGCCTGTTGAAGAAGCAGTTACAACAAAAAGTTGTCCTTATTGCAAAACTGAAATTGCTATTGAAGCAACTAGATGTCCACACTGTACTTCTCAATTAGAGGAATAAATAAAAATCTGCTTTGAAAATGTTTTTCTAAGCAGATTTTTTAATTATAATAAAGTTAATAGCAACATTCTATTTATAATCTAACCTATATTTATATATAGGGTCTATTATTTCTAATACTGATATAATTGCATTATTATATCCCACTAATTTCTCAACTTCATTGACGTTATCAACCATATTTTCATCTATCTTTTTATTTATATCATTTAGTATCCTAATATATTTATCAATAAATGACTGCACTTGCAATATTTCAACATCTTCTAGCATTTGATTGTATCCTAATATTTCTCCTTCATTACTATTTATAAAGTCCTCTTGGTTAAAGATATCATTCTTCTTAATAAAATCTATTTTTGTTTCTATAATATCTTTAAATGTAATTTCATTTATTTTTTTATTATATATCATTCTTGTATACCCTTCCTCAGTTAATCTCCAACTCTATTTAAACTTGCATCGTATTTTCCCATACGTGTACCTTTACTATTTATTTCTTGAGGAGATTTTGCCTGTTTCCAAACTCCACCATTATGTGGTCCACTTCCATCTGCGCTTCCAATATCTTGACTTATATAAGTTTTGGTTTTTTGTTATAATAAATTGGCCCACCATTTATGCTCTGTAATTGGTTTTTCAATAATAATATCAAGAATTTCAACTATATTATCATCTTTTGTTAGAAGTTTGTTTCTAATTTTAAAGTCTCCAATAGCTACAAAGCCTTTTCCTTCTAAAAAAACGGCCGTTCCTTAGGTGTATTTATTTCCTAAACAGATTTTTTATTATACTTTTTCTATAAAACTTTTTAGGGGTAACAATAGTTTGTTTATCTCCATATACATCAACAAACACATTGTATTTTTCTTTATATTTATCTTCTACAACTTCAGAAAAATCAATACTAAAATAATCAAATTCTTTTCCCAAAATAATTACTTTTATTTCATCTTTAATACTTTTAACTATAACTCCTATAATATTATTCATTAACTTAATATTATTTTTATAGTCTGAAAAACTTGCTATTAAGTTTATTTGTGTTTTCCCCTCTATATCCTTTTCTATTTCAATTCTTTTATTAACAACTAAATATTCCTTTACCTTTTTTACTTTAAATTCTTTTCCTAATAGATTGAACAGAAATTCCTCATTTTCCTCATTAGTGTTGTTTATTTTTAATTTAACAAAAAAACTTTCTACTCCCATTCTTATCTCCTTAGACTATATATAATATCTAATTCATTTACTGGAATTTCCTTTATGCTCTAATATATTCTTTGATACAATACTTCCACCTAATCCCATACCTTTACTCACAAATTATTTCCTCCATAATCTTTTTCATTTCATCTGTGCCTCTTTCATTAATTAAATTTTCAATTGAATATCCTACACTGTTTAAGGATTTAACATCCGGCTTGTTTTTTAAACATTTTATAATTAATGAAATACCTTCTTCAGTTCTCTTTTTTAAAACCTCTTGACATAAACACCATAAGGATGAATTATTAAATCTTTTTTCTTCTAAATCTAAATTAACTTTCATATCAATTAATCTATTAGCAATTTGAATAGCACCATCAAAATTTATATTTGATGATAAGTAATGCAATTCATTACATCCTTCATTTGAAATCACATTAATATCTGCATTATTATCTAGAAGATAATTAGCAATTTCAAATTTTCTACTAATTAATGATTTTTCAAGCAAGCTAATACCATTCTTATCCACTATATTTAATACTTCACCTATATTGTGCTTTTCTAATTTCATTTTTTCTTTAAATAATTCAAGATTCCCGAATTTAATTACAGTTCCATAATCTGCTTTATTAATATCCATAATCTACTCCTTTTATTCATTATACTAATTTTCATTTCATCCATAAAACAATACCTTCTTTAATTTATTTATTACTCCAACCTGACTTAACTTTCACATTGAAAATTTTTCCTGACTGACTTTGAAGGTAGTGAATTGATATTTTCTTTCCATTTGCATCATAGCCATTTTTAGTGTTATATAGTTGGTATTTTAACATTAATTTCCTTTAATATGTTAACCATATTTTCTCATACTTCTTCTTTTATTTCTACATTAGGCATTACATAAAAAAGATTAATGCTCCAATTACTGAAACATTAACCTTCTTTACTTCTATCACTGCATTATTAATATTATGAATTTAATTTACTTAAAATATTTTATTGAATTTATTTTATACTTAATTTTGTATTAAAGCTATATATTATCACTAGTTTGATTTTTACATTCTATATTCTCTATTACTTTTCTAAGTATTTAGTGCAATTGGTCATACTACCATTCTATATCTCCTATAACTAAGTGAAGTTGTATAAATTCACCTGGTAATTTTTCACTATTCTCATTAATTAATCTATCTATATTTTCTAATATAACATTAAATCTATTTATTATTTCTGATATTTCCCCAATGTTTTCCTCTTGTTCTTTTTCTTCTTCATTTTAAATGATGGAATTATTCATTTTTATATTAATTTTTTTATTAACTCAAATGTATCCTTTATGCTATTTTCTATATTCATACTTCAATTTACTTCCGATTGCATTTTTTGTCTTGACTTAATTTAGAGTTCCATATAAATTTAATACTGCTCTTAAATTTCCTCTTTTATCGCCTAGAAATTCTATGAATTCTTTTATATCTCCAACATAACTTTCTATTGTTTTATGACTCTTATCATCTTCAATTACTTGACACACACACTTAACCCCCTTAAATTTTTTATATAGAAAAAGAGCCAATGCCTCTTTACTTAGAAACATTGACTTTTATCATTGTTATAATATATATTTGCTTTTTATTTTAGTTACAATTTACTGCATTATTAATATCATGCAGTATTAATTTTTCTTACTTTTATTGATTTAGTAATATTCTGTTATTATTAATTTTTATGCAGTTAGTCAACTCTTTATTATGCATTTACTTAACCCTATAAATTTATATTACTTAACCTGATTGAATCGCAATTTACTTCTACCCATTCACTTGATATATCTTGCTCAATTCCTTCTACATCAATTAATACAATACTATCATAAATTTTTAATGTAGCTAAGTTATCTTCACTATTATAATCCAGCTTGGCTACTATTTTAATTTCCTCATCTTTCTGGATTATTACATTGCTATTTTCACTTGAAAAGCATATATTAGTCTCCCATATAAGTTCATCATCTATATCCATTTCTACCGCATAGCTTTTATATTTTTCGGGTTTATCTCCATCCCATTCAGCAACGAATTCATTATTTTCTACTTGAACTACTACCTTGCGTTTATCTAATATATCTGATATTTTAACATTCATTGTTTATCACTCCTAATTTTTATATGGTACTCTAACAACTGTATTATCAACATTCATAACATTATTTATTGGGTCATAAGTCCATATTTCTTCATGATAATGGAACTTACTTGGTTTTGAATTCATTTCATGTGAACCGAATCTTATACTTCTTTTTCCATCAGCAGAGAATATTCTATCAGGATCTTTTAACCCTGTTCTTGGATGAATATCAGTATATTCTCCTGGTCCTAAAAACTCATCCCATTTATCAACTGCATCAGTAACCTTTAAAGGTTTATTTAGCATATACTTCTTTTTGATCACCTCTACCAGGAATATTTTTAGGCTCTGCCTCCCCATCATCATCACAGCTATTATGAACCAAAACCATACTTTCAGAAACAAAGTAATTATGATTATCTTCTACTTCTAAGTTATATACCTTTATTGGCTCATCTAGTTTTTCTATTACTACATCTAAAACTTCAATCTATCCCTAATTTCAAGGTCTCCAGCTGCTACAAAACCCTTACCTTCAACATAAAAAGGATGATCTTTAGTTGTATTTATTTCTTCTCCATTTATTTTAACATGAACTAAGGTGTCTGTCTCATTTTCAAATACC
>JAAYPK010000055.1 GCA_012519845.1 Clostridiales bacterium | reverse complement strand
GGTATTTGAAAATGAGACAGACACCTTAGTTCATGTTAAAATAAATGGAGAAGAAATAAATACAACTAAAGATCATCCTTTTTATGTTGAAGGTAAGGGTTTTGTAGCAGCTGGAGACCTTGAAATTGGGGATAGATTGGTATCAAAAGATGATACAGTTATAGAAGTTTTAGATGTAGTAATAGAAAAACTAGATGAGCCAATAAAGGTATATAACTTAGAAGTAGAAGATAATCATAATTACTTTGTTTCTGAAAGTATGGTTTTGGTTCATAATAGCTGTGTTGATGAGGAGGTGACACAAGCTGAGTCACGTAGAGAAGCTTTTAGGAAAGCAAAACAAGATGCCGGCATACCTAAATCATCACAGTATGAGACCCACAAATACGTGTATGATGGTACTTCAGAAAATAGAACTGTTTATGAATTTACAGTTGATGGCAAGAAAAAGTATATTGTAGAGCATGCTGAGGATAAGTTGGGAAGAGGAGGACATTTCCATGGAGCTGATGACGTTAAAGGAAATCCATTTGAAAAAGGTAGATATAATCAGTATGATGGGCATTTTCCAGAAGATTTTAATGGTTATAAGAAATAAAAGAAGGATGAAAATATGAATAATGAAGAGAACAGAAGTAATAAAATAAAAGAACTTAAAATAAAATTAAAAAGAAAAGGTATATGCCAAAAACTGAATAATATTATAAAGGATTTAGAGATAGAGTCATTTATTTCGGTTGAAGATACTATAGTAATATCAAAAAAAGTTTATGAAAAAATTGATACATTAACAAATCAAAAAGAGATTGAGAAGGATGTAGAAGCTAATTTAATTAAAGTAGCTAGTTTAAAAGAAAAATATAAAATATTTTTTAATGAAAATGCAATATTGTTTCATTACGAAGATAGAGAATGTGGAGCTATAAAGATAAAAATAAAGGATTTTTTTGAACATCTAGATGATATAGCTGAATTTACTAAATTTAAAGCAGGATATAGGGATTTAATTCTTGTTGATGAAGATTTAAAGTATGGGATATGTATTGAAAGATATGAATACTTTAATAAGTTGGTTATATGGAATTAAAAAGCCGCTATATCTTAGGTGAAGAGTAAATGCATAAATATTTTCATAATCATATTCTATGTAAATTATATTAAAATCGATTGATAAATTGCTCATAATATTAATAATGTCGTGAAAGGAGGAAAGGGGAAGCGCGGAGGATAAAATTGAAAAGTAATTTCTAGTTAATGAAATTAAAAATACTTTATAAAATCTTTACCATCTATGTCCTATCAACCTAAAGTAAAGGAAAATATCGTTGTAATTGAAATATCGATACTACAATAGTGTCGGTATTCTTTTACATTCAATTATGTTGATAGTAAGGGATAGATAAAGAGTTAAATAGTAGATACACTATCAATAGAAGTTAGTAAAACAATAAGTGCAAGAACGGCGTAAGCTGAATGCTAAGGAAATCCTAAGATCAAGAATTCCACTTAAAAATTAAAAGAATTGAAAATATGAAACATATAAATAATGGAACTTGGGAATAGGAAAGAAGAATGGTGATAGGAACATAAGGACTTAAAAGAAGTTGAAGGAAAGTAAAAAATGATAAAATATTGTTAGAGTGAATAAATAATGAGATAGATTTTTTGTATCACAAGATGAAAATTCAATAAATGTATTAAGTTATGTTAGAAAAAAAGCTTATTTTGTAGAAGGAACTAAAGTAAAAACAAAAGATAGAGAGAAGTAAATTGAAGTAATAAAAGTAGTAAACATTGTTCTTTCACAAAATGTAGAGACAGGAGAAAAATTCTATAAAGGATTTAAACATTTATTCGTAAAAGAAGGCTATAAAGTAATATTATTTACAGGTAGCATAGAAGAAGTAAGCAAGGTAATAATGTACGATCCAAGTACGCAATATTTTCGTATAAGGGAGATATAAAAGATCTATTAAGTTTAAATCTTAAAAATACTACGATAATTTATGATGATCCAATAGGATATTTAGGAACCGTAAAAAGTTATATGGGAAAAGCTGCACCAGCGATAAATATTCCTAAGGTTGGACATACAATTAAAGGTGATAATGGTATTGTATCAAGAAGTATCAAAGGAATAACTAATGCAAGGTAATTACTAGAAAGAGACATAAAGGAATTAAGAAGGGTTTATCCTGATAGTCCTAATTCAAAATTACAAGAGTTAATTGATATAATTGAACAAACAATGATAGATACAATCTCAAATATGTTAGGTGTAATTGATGGAAGTAGTACACTTAGTGGATGTGATGCTGAACCTAATTTATATTTAGATGATATTGTTTTAGAATATGTAGAGGAAATTGAAGAATAAATAATATAAGTAGATGAAAAATAAAGGATTGATTAACTGCATAAAAATAATGATAGTAGAATATAGTGAAATCAATAATAATAGTGAAATTTAATAATGCATAGTTATTATAATGCAGTGAAAGAAATTAAAAGGATTAATGTTTCAATAATTGGAGCATTAATCTTTTTTCTTATACTGAAATATTTTAAAGTCCAAGATATCTAGGCTTGAAAACTATCGTAAGTTGTTAATCAAGGAAATTCTAAGTCCAATAATTCCACTTGAAATCGAGGGGAATTCAGAACATATAATATGTAGTAGAAAAATCAATTCCACTAAAAAATAAATTAAGATAAAGAAATTGAAGAAAGATAATTGATAAATAAAAAAATATTCAGAATAAATAATAAGCTAATAAAAGAAAATCTAATAAGATAAGAATTAAGGTAATACTCAATGAAGAAATAATAATAAATTGTGTGAAATAAAAGCAATGAATTTTATTTTGGCACCTATATTAGCAGCTTTTGGTGCAGGAATGCAAGTACAAAGTATTTTTGATGCTATTGAAAATGGAGATTATGATTTAGCAGCAGTAAGAAAAGCGCATTAGCAATAATGTTTTTCTTATAACTAAATCTTGCTTTACAGGAGACACTTTAGTAGAAACTAAGATGGAAAGGTAAGAATAGATGAAATAAAGGAAGGGGACTATGTTTATGCAATAAATATAGAAACTGGAGAAAAAGAGCTTAAAAAGGTAGTTAAGGTATTTGAAAATGAGACAGACACCTTAGTTCATGTTAAAATAAATGGAGAAGAAATAAATACAACTAAAGATCATCCTTTTTATGTTGAAGGTAAGGGTTTTGTAGCAGCTGGAG
>JAAYPK010000054.1 GCA_012519845.1 Clostridiales bacterium | reverse complement strand
TCCTCCTGAAAAGAATATTATTCTTATTTATTATTATGTATTATTATAAGAATATATTTACATTTTACATTATATTTTAAGATAAATAAAGTAATTATTCAGCTAAAAAACCAATTGCCTTTTTTACTTTTTCAACAAGTGATTTTCCCCCTACCTTATCAATTAATCTTAAGATCATTTTTATTTCCCCTACTAAATTAGATGCTAATATAACTTTTCCATTATCAACAAAATCCTTATTAATTATGTTTCTTTCTTTTACACACATTATGTTACCTTGATTAATTTGACCTTTGGGTATAAAGATTCCATCAATAGCATTACTCTTAATTAATAATTCAATAGCTTCATTACAAACACATATATAGTCCCATTTATTAAAATTATTTTTAATATACTCTATTGTTTCTTTATTATCACTACAATCCTTAATACCTCCAGGTAAAATTAAAATATCTCCACTTTTTATTTGTTTTTCTCCAACAATATTTAATCCATAATTTGTTTTAATATTATTTTCAAAAGATAAAGTGCTTATATTAAAGATTTTTTCACTTGCATGTTCATTAGCTGTACTTAATAAATTAAAGGCCAAAGAATAATCAAGTATGTCCATATTGTTGTAGGATAAAATAACAACATCTTTCCTTTTTATCTCACTAGTATTAGAAAAGCTATTTTTTGTAAGCCTAACCCCTATTTCATCTTTATATTGGCCTGTAATTTCAAAGCCTAGTTTTTTAACTAAATTTAAGGCAGGTTCATTTATAATATTATCTAAAAGAATATTTCCGCCAAATTCTAAAAAATAATATTCAAGAAGTAATTTAAGTCCTTCTTCTCCATACCCTTTTCTTCTATATTTATAAAGAATTTTTATATTAAATCTTGCACTTTTAGTAGCTGAATCATAACCATGTATACTAACTTCTCCTACAGGCTCATCAGTAGTAGCTTCATAAACTAAACAGTAGAAATTTTTGTTATCTTCATTTGTAACCATATTTCTATAAAAAATTTCCCACTTACTTTCTGGAAATGAAAATACCCCACCAATGTCTTCCATAGTTTTTTCGTCAGCCCACATTTTAGAACTAAAAGCTAATTCTTTTAATTCAGGTTGTTTTATATAAACTTTTTTACCATTTCTTCTATATAAGATACCAAATTTCCCCATGTTTTCTCCTAAATATACATTAATCTTTATTTTAATATCTCATATTTATCTATTATTATCAATAGATTTACATATTAAAATTAAAAACCTTAATAAAAAATTAATTGTACATATTGATTTTTAGTTAATTTCATTTTATAATACACTTTGTTTGTTTAGTAATTTTAAACTTTCAGTTTAGTAGAAGTTATATATGTAAAGTAGGTGAATTAATGGAAATTGGGGATAAAATACGTAGATTACGTATTGAAAAACAATTAACTCAAGAAGAATTAGCAAGTAGATGTGAATTGTCTAAAGGTTTTATTTCACAACTTGAAAATGATTTAACCTCTCCTTCTATTGCAACACTAATTGATATTCTTGAAATACTTGGAACTAATCTTCCAGAATTTTTTAATGATTCAAAAGAGGATCGTGTTACCTATACTTATGAAGATATGTTTGAAAAGGAAGATGAAGAATTAAAGTATAAACTTAGATGGTTAGTGCCAAATGCACAAAAAAATGCTATGGAACCAATTATAGTAATGCTAGAACCTAACGGTCAATATATAGAAGAATCTCCTCATGAAGGTGAAGAATTTGGATATGTACTTTTAGGCAATATAGTACTTCATATAGGTAATAAACAATATAAATTGAAAAAAGGTGAAAGCTTTTATTTTAAACCTAAAGCAAATCACTACATATCTAATCCTTATAAAAATACTGCAAAAATCATATGGGTTAGTACACCACCATCATTTTAATTATTACTTACGAAAGGGTGTTAATCTTGAATGAAAATATATTAGAACTTAAGGGAATTGAAAAATCTTTTGATGGAAATTTGATTATTAACAATTTAAATTTAAGCATTAAAGAAAATGAATTTCTAACTTTACTTGGGCCTTCTGGTTGTGGCAAAACAACTACTCTTAAGCTAATAGCTGGTTTTGAAAAAGCTGACAAAGGAAGTATTACTTTTAATGGCTTGGATATTTCGGATCTGCCACCTTATAAAAGACAAGTTAATACTGTATTCCAAAAATATGCACTTTTCCCTCATATGAATGTATTTGATAACATAGCTTTTGGATTAAAAATTAAAAAACTTCCTAAAAGTGAAATAAAAAAGAAAGTTACGGAAATACTAAAAGTAGTATCATTATCTGGTTTTGAAAAAAGAAATGTAGATTCTTTAAGTGGTGGTCAGCAACAAAGAGTTGCCATTGCAAGAGCTTTGGTTAATGAGCCTAAAATTCTATTATTAGATGAGCCTTTAGGTGCTCTTGATTTAAAACTAAGAAAAGAAATGCAAATAGAATTAAAAAAAATCCAACAAAAATTAGGTATAACTTTTGTTTTTGTTACTCATGACCAAGAAGAAGCATTAACTATGTCTGATACTATTATTGTAATGAATAAAGGTATTATTCAACAAATGGGATCTCCTGAAGATATATATAATGAGCCTTCAAATTCTTTTGTTGCTAGATTTATTGGAGATAGCAATATTTTTCCTGGAACTATGATTAAGGATTATAGTGTTATGTTCTGCGACCATAATTTTATATGCAGTGATGCTGGATTTAAAGAAAATGAATTAATTGAAGTTGTTATTAGACCAGAGGATATTAAAATCGTGTCACCTGATGAAGGTAATATAATTGCAAAAGTAACTTCTGTAATCTTTAAGGGTGTCCATTATGAAATAGAAGTAATTGAGAATAATCGAAAGTGGATAATTCATAATACAAAGCAGGTTAAAGTTGACAGCTTAATTGGTATAAAACTAGATCCTGAAGATATTCATATAATGAGGAAGGTGGAAAATTAAATGAATACTAAAAAATCATTTATCACTTATCCTTATGTTATTTGGAGTTTTCTATTTATTGTAATACCATTAATAATTGTTTTATTTTTTAGCTTTACAGTATCAAAGGGAAATGGATATGAATTTACCTTAATTAACTTTCAAAAATTATTAAGTTCTCAATATATTGTAATTTTTTATCGCTCTATAAAGCTTGCTATTTTATCAACTATATTGTGTTTAATTTTAGGTTATCCTGTAGCATATATTGTTTCTAAATTTAATGTTTCTAAAGGTAATTTTATTATTATGCTTTTTATATTACCAATGTGGATGAACTTTTTATTAAGAACTTATGCATGGCTTCCTATATTAGGTAAAAACGGAATTGTTAACTCTATCCTAAGTAATTTTAATATAGAACCAATTAATTTTCTTTATACTGATGGTGCAGTACTTTTAGGCATGGTATATAATTTTTTACCCTTTATGATACTACCTATATACACAGTGTTATCAAAAATGGATAAAAATCTAATTAATGCAGCAAGTGATTTAGGTGCAAATAAGTATTATATTTTCAAAAAGATAATTCTCCCTTTAAGCATACCTGGAATAATGTCTGGCATTACAATGGTATTTATGCCTGCGGTATCAACCTTTATTATATCTAGTTTGCTGGGAGGCGGCCAATACATGTTACTTGGTAATTTAATTGAACATCAATTTACCACCATAAACGATTGGAATTTTGGTTCTGCTATTTCAATTGTTATGATGATAATAATACTAATATCTATGGCTGTAATGAATAGATTTACTTCCTCAGTTGATAAGGAAGGAGGAACTTCATTATGGTAAATAAATTTGAAAATTTTATAAAAAAATTCTACTTAATTTTGATATTTATATTTTTATATTTACCAATAGTAACACTAATAATTTTCTCCTTTAATAATTCAAATTCTATGTCAAAATGGAATGGATTTACGTTGAAATGGTATGGAGAACTATTTAATAATGCAAGTATAATGAATGCTTTATATTATACAGTTTTAATTGCAATAATTTCATCAATAATTTCTACTATTGTAGGAACTGTTACAGCTATTGGTCTTCATAATATGAAAAAAGGAAGTATGAAATCAATAATTTTAAATATTAATTATTTGCCTGTATTAAATCCAGACATCGTTACTGGTATTTCATTAATGAGCTTCTTTATATTTATTAAATTAGATTTTGGATTTACTACTATGTTGCTTTCTCATATTATATTTAGCATTCCATATGTTATTTTATCTGTGCTTCCAAAGTTAAAGCAAATGCCTGCAAATACAACTGAGGCAGCACTAGACTTAGGTGCAACTCCCTATTATGCTATGAGAAAAGTAATTATACCTCAAATAAAACCTGGAATAATTTCTGGATTTTTAATGGCTTTTACAATGTCAATTGATGATTTTGTTATTTCATTTTTTAACACTGGTCCTGGTGTTACTAATCTTTCAATAGAAATATATTCTATGGCACGTAGAGGAATAAAACCAGAAATTAATGCATTATCTACATTAATGTTCATAACAGTTTTAATATTGTTGCTTATTGTTAATAAGAAAAATCTTAAAATACTTACGAGGTGATTGACTTGAAAAAACACATAAAAATCTTTTCACTATTATTAACTTTAATTTTAACAACTACTTCTTTTATTGGATGTTTTTCCTCTGATAATTCTAAAACCATTAATATTTTTAATGCGGGAGACTATATAAATAAGGATTTAATTAGCAAATTTGAAAATGAAACTGGATATAAAATAAACTATTCAACTTATGATACAAATGAAATTATGTATACAAAACTTAAATCTGGAAGCAGTAAATACGATTTAGTATTTCCATCAGATTACATGATTGAAAAAATGATTGAAGAAGATATGCTGCAGAAAATAGATTATAATAATATACCTAATTATAAATATATAGGTAACAATTTTAAAAATTTATCTTATGATCCAACAAATGAATTTTCTGTTCCATATATGTGGGGAACAGTTGGGATAATTTATAATCCAAATGAAGTAAAAGAAGAAATTACAAATTGGGATATATTGTGGGATTCAAAATATAAGAACAATATTATTATGTTTGATTCATTAAGAGATACTATGGGAATTGCATTAAGTAAACTTGGCTATTCCATGAATAGTACTAATAGTAGTGAAATTATAGAGGCTGCTGATTCTTTAATTGAGCAAAAACCTTTAGTAAAAGCCTACTTTGTTGATCAAGTTAAAGATGCCATGATAAACAATGAAGCTTCTCTAGCTACTGTCTGGTCTGGAGATGCTAATTATATTATGAATGAAAATCCATCTTTAAAATACTTTGTCCCTAATAATTCTAATAAATGGTTTGATGGTATGGTAATACCAAAAAATGCTGAAAATAAAGAAGGAGCTGAGGCTTTTATAAATTTCTTATGCGATCCTGAAAATGCAAAAGAGAATGTTGAATATATAGGTTATTACACTCCAAATACTGAAGCATATAATTTATTAGATGAAAATACTAAAAAACTATATCCTACTATGGATAAAATAGAAAACTTAGAAATATTTAAAAACTTAGATTCAAATACACTAAAAATTTATTCTGAAGAATGGGATAGAGTTAAAAGTAAATAAAATAGTGGGCGTGATAAAAGATGAAAATTATCTTCAGTCACATATTTTCTAGTATTTATAACACTAGTTTTAGGCCTATTAAAAAAAGATTAAAGGGATGTTACACATCCCTTTATTAATATACATCACAGTTTTTTCTTTGGCTTTTTACACTTCAGGAAACCATTTTGAAATCTCATTTTTGGCATTTATAATAGAATCCGATGCATGAACGCAGTTTTGAGTTTTATCAGTTCCAAAAGCATATCTAATTGTTCCTTCTTTTGCTTCATTAGGATTTGTAGCCCCATTAACTTTTCTAACAGTTTCAACCGCATTTTCACCTTCCAAAACAATGGCTACTAATGGTCCTCTAGTAATAAATGTTATTAACTCTTCATAAAAATCTTTCCCTTTATGCTCCGCATAATGCTCTTTAGCAAACTCTTTTGTAATTTGCTCCATCTTTAAAGCAACAACCTTCAGACCTGCTTTTTCATAGAAGGTTATTACTTCACCAATTTTATTCTTTTCGACTCCGTCAGGCTTAATTAAAGCTAATGTTCTTTCCATATTAACAACCTCCTTGTGATAACATTTACACTATGTGATTATACCATAATAATGCAATTTTTAGAAGAAAATTTATAACATACTATCAATTATCATTAAATTATTTTCTCTAATGACTCTTATTAATGTATCAGCATATATGGCTTCTCCATTTTCATCTTTTGCAGTGGCATAGCCTGCCTTCTCTAACGCATTGGCTTGACCAATATAGCTTGTACTAGAAAATAATCCATTATCTCTGTATCTGCTATTTTCTGATAAAAATTTTCCTTGGTCATTAACTGATTCCTCTACTGAATTGTATGCTCTAAAATTAGCATTTATTACATCTTTATAATTTTCTTTAGTTGAAAAATTTACTATCTTCCCTTTCCATCTTCTATCTGCTTTTACTCCAAAATAATTATTATACTTTGAAGCAAGCTCTGAAGTACCCCAGTTAGATTCTATTATTGCTTGACTTATTGTAATAGAAGGTAGTACTCCATAATTTTTATAATTATTAATTGCATAATCTTTTATAGATGCAATAAACTTATCTTTATTTGCATTTTCCCCCTCTACTTCTTGCCTAAGGCTAGTATTTTGCAACTTTTCTAAAATTAATTTTACTTTTTCTTTTTCTTTCTTAGATGAAGTACACTCTTGTAAAGCTTCATCAAAAGACTTTTTATTGTTACTTCCTTCTTCATAAAAACTATTTGCTATTTTTTTTATTACTTCTTCATTACTTTTTTCAAAGTTGTTATCATTTATTCCTCCATCTATTGCAGCTATTTCTTTCCAATTTAATTGTCCTCTACCTTCACTATATTTATCTGCTAAATCTATATAGTAATTTATATTTTCAATGGTAATAAATTTTTTATTATTATTAAATATTTTGCTCATAAAAATTACTGATACAATTAATACTAATATAAATAAAACACTTCTTACTTGTATAATTGTTTTCATATTCTTTGGGCTATTTCTCTTTTTTCTTTTATTATATTTTCTTTTTCTCTTTTTATTAACCATTTCACACCTTCTAATATTCTTAGAATTTCATGACTTATAATATCACAAAATATAAGAATCGCCAAGAAAACTTTGGAAAGGAATAAATACAAAACAAAAAAATTAACTATATTTAAAATAAAAAGCTGCGCTTACAGATTTTTCACTGAAGCTACAGCTCTTTAAAATTTATTTTAAAATAATTCAATATTATTTGATTGATTATTAAAGTAAGTTTCTGTTTCTTCTACAATAACCTTCCTTAAACCAATTAATCCAATTAAATTTGGTACTGCCATTAATCCATTAACTATATCTGCAATTATAAATATTAAACTAAGTGGTAAAAATGGTCCAACTGCAACTAAAACTATAAAAATTATTCTGTACCAAATAATTGATTTTACTCCTGCTAAATATTCCATACATCTTTCACCATAGTAATTCCAACCTAATATAGTTGTAAATGCAAAGAATACTAAACCAATATTTACAACATATTTTGCAATAGATGCAATAGGAAGTCCATTTTCAAAAGCAACAGTTGTTAATGCTGCACCTTCAGCATTTCCGGCATAAGCTCCTGTTACTACAATTGCTATTCCTGTCATAGTACAAATTATAATTGTATCAAAAAATGTACCTGTCATTGAAATTAAACCTTGCCTAACTGGCGACTTGGTTTTTGCAGCAGCTGCTGCAATAGGTGCACTTCCTAATCCAGCTTCATTTGAAAATACTCCTCTTCCAATACCTCTCTGCATTGCAATTTGAATTGTAATTCCAGCTGCGCCGCCCAGTGCTGCTTCTGGATTAAAGGCACTTTGTATAATAATTCTTAATGCTTCAGGAATAGCTGATAAATTAAATAGCAGTAATATAACAGCAGATAAAATATATAATCCTGCCATTAAAGGAACAACCTTTTCTGAAACCTTAGATATTCTTTTTATACCTCCCAAAGTTACTAATGCAACTAATGCAGTTACTATAATAGTCGTAACAACGGGTGGAACATTAAAGGCAATTGTGGCTGCGTCAGAAATAGATTTTACTTGGCCAAATGTTCCAATTCCAAAAAAAGCAACTCCAACTCCAAGCAAAGCAAAAATTTTAGCAAGCCATTTTAATCCCAATCCATTTTGTAAATAATACATTGGTCCTCCAGCCATTTGACCATTTTCATCTACTTCTCTATATTTAATGGCTAAAACACCTTCAGCATACTTTGTTGCCATTCCAAAGAAAGCTGCAAGCCACATCCATAATAATGCACCTGGCCCTCCAGTTTTAATAGCTGTAGCTACTCCAACAATATTTCCTGTACCTATAGTTGCTGATAATGCTGTACATAATGCTTGAAAACTTGAAACATCACCATTTGCTTCTTCATTATCTTTCTCTTCATCTTTTCCAAAAACATATTTTAATGCTAATGGTAATTTGAATATTTGAAGTAACTTTAATCTTATTGTTAAGTATATTCCAGTACCAACTAATAAAATAAGTAATGGAGGTCCCCATATAAAGTCACTTACCTTTTGTAGTATTTCTTGTAGTTCCATAAAAAAAATCCCCCTATAAATTAAATTTTATGTGAGGACAAGAAATTTCTGCCTAGCTTATAAGCAAAAAATATCCTCTGTCCTTTTACCTGAGAGTTTCGGCTTTATGCCTTTCTCCTTCGGTGCTGTTATTAATAATATAGTCTCTCCAGAGGCTCGTCCAATAGCGGTCCTTTTACCTGAAAGATTTCCCTCTTCGGTGGATTAAAATCACTCTCCCACTATTTTCATCCGAACAATATTAAATTACATATGTATTATATAAGGTATTATTACTAAATTCAATACGAATTTTGTAGAAATATAAATAAAAGGATTGTTTTTTGTCTCATTCACATAAGGAAGTGAAGGAGACAAAGGTAACGCTTAACCAAAGTAAACTATTTTTTCATTATACACGATTAATGGCATACACCTTGGTAGTTGTAAAATTCTATTCTATAACAGATAATATCTATAGGAATTATGCTATAATATTAAGAAACAAATATAACTTCAATAGTTTTTTAGAATAAAAAGAGCCAATATTAATGAGGATACTGAAAATTTAGAATTTTTCAGTACCCTCATTTAATATGTGTCTTTTATTTTTATCATATTCCTCTTAATGTTAGTAAAACATTAGAGCGTTCTTTTAGCATAGTGTCGTAAATAATCTTTGTTTCACCCTTTAATTCATCTCTATAATCTGTTGGTCCTCCAACAAGATAATCCTTTCCATTAATTTTTGTTTTTTTCTCTATACCACCTATAGTATCTAGATGACTTCCATTATCATAATCATAAATATCACCATCAATTATAAATAGTAATGTCCCTCTATCATCAGAATTATAATTACTTTTCATAATAACTGCTATTTCAGTTCCAACTTCCTTTATTAAATAGTTGTTTTCCCAACTGGCAGGAATATCAAAAGTAACCCCTAAATTTTCACTTTTATAAGTTATTGGACTTTTAGCAGGCTGTGATGGTTTATTATCATTTTCTGTATTTACTATTTCTTCTTTTGATTTATTATCTACAACTGCCTCTTGATTACTAATATTATCTGATTTTATCTCAGTATTATTTTTTTCTATCTGTTGATCCTTATTTACTAACTTTTCATCTACTTCTTCTTTTTCTTTAATTTTATCTATCTCTTCTGAAGGTGATTCTTGAATTTTTTCCAGGTCCACCGAGGTTTTACTTTCTAACTGAGAAGTATTCATAGCATATACTATAGATCCACTTCCTAAAATAACAATTATCGTAACTATAGCCATAATTTTTTTGCCTTTTGAACTAATTAATCTCTTTATTAGATGTACTATCTTTCTATTCGGTTGAATGAAAATAGAATGAAGAATCTCTCCATTTCTTTAATAATTAACCAGTCATTATAGATTCATTTCTGCTTTACACTTAAAATAGAAATATTAAATATATTTCTATTTTAAGGACTCTACTCTCCAGACACATACTTTATATTTTTTCTTAATAAACTTTTACCTATTTTATACCAGTACAACATTATTATATTAAATCCAATAACTTATTTATAGTAATTCCCTCTAATGTCCCTGGAGATAACTCAGCTATTGCTATTATTGTAATAACTCCAATTGCTCTTTTTATTATATAAAAAACACCTATAAATCTAAGCACTTTTTATAAATGTCTAGCCTATAGGTATCAATTAATAGTTATTCTCTTATTTTCTTAATTAACTAAATATACTAGCTAATTCTATTTATAAATTCATTTAATTCTTCTTTTGATTTAAATATATATTTAGGAATAATAGTTGGAATAATAATAATATGCTTAAACTTATTAGGTAAAAATAATATTAATATACAACTTTCACCTATTATCATCTCTGCAATGCGTTCTTTAAAAAGTTCAACAGTAAAATTATTATTACTATATATATATTTATTATCTTTAATTTCAATATTATGTTTAGTTCCTATCATTTTTTCTATTCTTTTTGCGAATCGTTTAATATTCCATTTCTGACTACTAAATAATACTATACTCATACTTATAACGTAGGATAAAATGATTATTAAATTTCCATTATTCCATTTAAATTTATTTAGGATAAATGAAATCAATAAAATTATAAATGCACTAATAGTTACTGTTAAATATCCTATGTTTTTTAAATTTCTTTTTATGACTTTACTTTTTTTTAATATATTTTCTATCTTCTCCATTGATAAGTTGTTCTTTATTTCATATTCATATAACATAACTATCCTCCATTTATTGATAGCTATATTGTACCATATTATGTAGATTTAACAAATATTTGTTAAATTAATAGTTTATCAGATTATTTGTAATCTAAGAAAACTAATGCAATTTGTGCTAATATTGGTATAGGATGAAGTTTCTATAATTACCTTTGTATTATTGATATAATGTTTTGATTTTAACTACAAATTCATCATATTCACCCATCTTTCCAAATGCCAAAAGGGACACTTCCTTACTGAAGTGTCCCTTTTGTTATTTTTTTTATTTGTATAATCTATTTATTGCACTAAATACAGCTTTAATTGATGCTAAAGTAATATTGCTATTTACACCTACACCATAAGTTTCTTTCTTATTATCATTCCTAACCATTTTAACATATGAAGCTGCCATAGCTTGGGAACCCTTACCTAATGAATGCTCTTCATAATCTAAAATTGTTGTATCTACTAAAGTTGATTCAACTAAAGCTCTTTTTAAGGAATCTAAAGGTCCATTACCTGCTGCTGAAAGTTCCATTTCTTTTCCTTTATATAAGAATTTAATATTAATTATTGTATCCTTACTTTGATCACTTTGATCTTCAGCATCTTTTACTGTACACTTTAAAAATGTAAATGGTTCTTTTATGTCTAGATACTCTTCTTTGAATTTATCCATTATTGTATTTGGAGCAACTTCTCCTTTTTTCTCTGAAATTTTTTGAATAACATCAGCAAATTCTTTATGCATACCTTTTGGCATTTTATATCCAAAATATTTATCCATTACAAAAGCAACTCCACCTTTACCAGACTGACTGTTAATTCTAACTAATGCTTCATATTCTCTTCCTAAATCACTCGGATCTACTGGTAAATAAGGTACTTCCCAATATTGTCCTTCTCTTTCATTGTACTTTGCCATCCCCTTATTTATAGCATCTTGATGAGAACCTGAAAATGCAGTAAATACTAGCTCTCCAGCATATGGATGCCTTATATGAACAGGTATCTTGCAACATTTTTCATATACATCAATTATTTTTTGAATATTTTCTAAATTTAATTTTGGATCAACACCTTGTGAAAACATATTATAAGCAACATTTAAAACATCTACATTTCCTGTTCTTTCACCATTACCAAATAATGTTCCTTCTACTCTATCAGCCCCTGCAAGTAATGCAAGCTCTGTAGCCGCTACTCCTGTACCTCTATCATTATGTGGATGAACACTTACAATTACTCTTTCTCTATCTTTAAAATTATTACACATCCATTCAATTTGATCAGCATAAACATTTGGAGTGTCCATTTCTACAGTAGATGGTAAATTGATTATTACCTTATTTTCTTTAGTTGCATCCCAAGTGTCAAGAACAGCCTCGCAAATTTCAAGAGCATAATCCATTTCTGTACCAGTAAAACTTTCAGGTGAATATTCTAAAATTACTTCACCTTTAAAATCCTTAACATATTCTTTTACTAATTTAGTTCCTTCTATAGCAATGTTTTTGATTTCTTCTTTATTCATATTAAATACAACATCTCTTTGTAAAACTGAAGTAGAATTGTAAATATGAACCACTGCTTTTTTTACACCTTCTAAAGATTCAAAAGTTTTTTTAATTAAATGTGGTCTAGCTTGAGTTAATACTTGAACAATTACATCATCTGGAATTAAGTTTCTTTCAACTAATGTTCTTAAAAAATCATATTCAATTTGAGATGCTGATGGAAAACCTATTTCGATTTCTTTAAATCCTAATTCTATTAATAAATTAAACATTTCAATTTTTTCATCAACTGTCATTGGATTTACTAAAGCTTGATTTCCATCTCTTAAATCCACTGAACACCATATTGGTGCCTTAGTAATAATTTTATTTGGCCATGTTCTTTCTTTTAATTTTATAGTTTCAAATCTTTTATATTTTTGATAATTTAACATATATCCTACCCCCTTAGAAATAAAAAACCGCATATCTGCCCAATTGGAGCAAATATGCGGTACCATCCAAAATTTCACTTAATTATCATAACGACATTGCTGCCGATAAAACCTACTATTATTTCAGCTTTACTGCTCCTGAGCTAGTTCAAAAGGGATAATCTGCGGGCTCTCACCATTCCCCTACTCTCTATAAGATTTCTTACTTTTTACTTCTCTCATTCATTGCATTTATTTATTAAATTAATAGTAATATTACTATAATAAATATAATTTGTCAATATATGAAATGTATATTCATAGTATTACGTTATATTACAATTTTGTAAGTATATTTAAAATTATTTGTGGTGTATAATATTTGTGTAAATGATTTCAGGAGGGGAAAATTATGAATATAAATGTATATGAAAAATGTAAAGACATCAAAGATAATATAAACAAGGTTATAATAGGCAAATCCAATGTTATTGATTTAGTATTAACTTCAATTTTATCAGGTGGTCACATTTTATTAGAAGACTGTCCTGGTACTGGTAAGACCCTTCTCGCAAAGTCCTTTTCAAAATCAATAGATGGAACTTTTAAAAGAATCCAATTTACACCTGATTTATTACCTTCAGACATAACAGGTATTAATATTTTTAATGCTAAAGAAGGTGATTTTAAATTTATTAAAGGCCCTGTTTTTACAAATATTCTACTAGCTGATGAAATAAATCGTGCAACTCCTAGAACACAATCTAGCTTGCTAGAAGCCATGGAGGAAAAACAAGTTACAATTGATGGCACTACTTATAAACTTAGTGAACCTTTCTTAGTAATAGCAACAGAAAACCCATTAGAAACTGCAGGAACTTTTCCTCTTCCAGAAGCTCAGCTAGACAGATTTATGATGCAATTATCCATGGGATATCCCTCATTAAGTGAAGAAATAGCTATTATAGATAGGTTTATTTCTAGTAATCCTTTTATAGATATAAAAGAAATATGTACAAGCTCAGATATTATAGAAATGCAAAAGGAAATTAATAATATATATGTACATAAGATAATTCGTGAATATATAGCCAAAATTGTTCAAGAAACTAGAGAAAATAATGATATATCATTTGGTGTAAGCCCTAGAGGAACTTTAGCACTGTTAAAAGCAAGTAAATCTTATGCAGCAATTCATGGACGTAGTTATGTAATTCCAGATGATATTAAGATTCTTGCAAAACCTGTTCTGGCTCACAGAATCATCCCAGCAAATGGTTTTTCAAACATAGATATAAATAACAAATTAATAGAGAAAATATTATCTAAAATAGAAGTACCAACTGAAGACTGGGATAAATAGAATGATTATATTTTCAGTAATTATATTATTACTCTTAGTTTACTTTTTACAGCTTTATATCTATGAAAAATTTTGGAACAAGTCCTTAGACATTAATATTACAATTTCACCTAAAGAGCTATTTGCAATGGAAAATGGAACCTTAATAGAAGTTATTACAAATGGTAAAAAACTACCTCTACCTTTTGTATGTGTAAAATTTATTACGTCTAAATATTTATCTTTTAAAGATAAGGGTAATTCCTGCATTACAGACAAATATTATAGAAATGATCTATTCTCATTATTAGGATATCAAAAAATTACAAGGACTTTAGATTTTACCGCTATAAAAAGAGGTTATTATACTCTTTCAGACATTACCTTATTATCCTCAGATATATTAATGAGCAAAAACTTTACTCAAAATATAAAAAACAAAGGATATATATATGTATATCCAAGACAAATACAAACTAAAGATTTTCAAGTTCCAAAAAATTCTTTATTAGGATCTATATTAACTCAAAAAAGCCTTTATGAAGATCCTCTTGTATTTAATGGGCTAAAAGAATACGAACCTTATGATAATATTAATTCTATTAATTGGAAGGCTACTGCTAAAGTAAATTCTATAATGGTTAATAAGTATTCTAAAACTTCTTCATTACAAATTGATTTTTATTTAAATGTGGAACTTCCCCCTTTTAGTTCTAATGGAATTATTGAAGATAGTATTAGCATAGTTAGCTCCTTATGTAGATATTTTTTAGAAAATGAAATTGAAGTTAGCCTAAATACAAATGGTATAGATTGTATAAATGACTCTATAATTAATATTTCATCTAGTACAGGTAAAAATCAACTAAATAAAATTAATCATTCTCTATCAAGAATAGATTTAACCAAATCACCTGAAAATTTTATTGATATAATAAATAAAATTAATAAGGAAACATCCTCTTCCTTAAAAATACTTGTTTCTAGTTATGTAAATAAAGATTTAATAGATAAACTTAATGAAATAAAAATTAAACATAAGAATGTTATTTTAATTATTCCCTGTTATTACTCATACAAAAATGAAATAATTAATAACATTGATATTATAAGATGGAGGTTAAAGGGGAT
>JAAYPK010000053.1 GCA_012519845.1 Clostridiales bacterium | reverse complement strand
GCAAGGGATGTGAATGGGCGTTAGAGAGTATAGAAAATACTGTAAGACGGAATATTCCATTTATGTGTGAGTGGTTTAATAAAATACAAACAATAGATGATGCAATAGACTCTTTGCAGAGGTACTTTGGAGATATGGAGATCAATCCCAAAATACTTGAAAAGCTATATGAGGCAAATAGGAATTTATGATTTAGAATTTGAAAGTAGGTGAAGATTCAAATGGGGAATATGCGAATTAAATACTTGGTGCAGTTTTAATAACTGATAGTAGGTTGTACCAAGATTAATTTTATACTATCAGGATGACTGTACCAATTTTCTAATAAAAATAAGATTACAGAAAAGGGGATCAGTTATGGATTATAGTAAATTAAGAGAATTATTAAAAAAAGAAGAGCAGAGTGCATTTAAAGGATGGGATTTTTCTCATTTGGATAATAGATGGATTAATGAAGAATTACCTTGGGATTATAAAGAGATAGTGAATAAATATTTAAAGCCAGATTATAAATTACTTGATATGGGCACTGGTGGAGGCGAATTCTTATTAACCTTGAATCATCCATATAATAATACATCTGTTACAGAAATGTGGGAACCTAATGTTAAATTATGCAAGGAAAAGTTAGAACCACTTGGAATTGAAGTAAAACAGATATTTAGTGATTCTGAATTACCTTTTGAAGATAATACTTTTAATATAATTATTAATAGACATGAATCTTTTGATATTAAAGAAGTAAGAAGGATATTAAAACCAAATGGGATTTTTATCACTCAACAAGTAGGTGGAAAGAATAACGAAAAATTATCTAAAGCATTAATAAAAGACTTTAAACCCTTATTTTTAGAGAATAATTTAGATAATAGAGTTAAAGAATTAGAAAAGAACTTTTTTGAAATTTTATATGCTAAAGAATTTTTTCCATACATGCGTTTTAAAGATATTGGAGCAATAGCTTATTATGCTAAAATTATTCAGTGGGAATTTCCTAATTTTTCAGTAGATAATTGTTTTGAAGAATTATGTAAATTAAATGAAGAGTTAATTGCTAAAGGATATGTTGAGAGTAATGAACACAGATTTGTTATAGTTTGTAGAAAGTAAAAATAGATTAAAAAGCACATCTATTCTTGAATTGAATGGTGTGCTTTTTTCATTATTTAATTTCTTCCTTAGAGAAAATAAAGTAGGTAATAAAAGAGAAAAATATAATATACAAAAAGCCACTAATAACAGAAAACCAAAGATCAGCACTGGTAACTGTAGGATTTGTAAGGGGCTTTATGGTCATAAGAATAATATATTTTTCTATATCCTTAAACCAAGTTGGTAAGCTTTGAGAAATAGACATCATAAGTAAAGGTAATTGAGCAAAAAAGATTAAGTAAATTAAATATACTATGGTTTCTTTTCTGAAAGTTACTACTAAAAGATTAATAATGGCTAAGCTATAAATAAAGCAGGGAATAGAACATAAAAATCTTTGTGTAGTATCTAAAACACCACTATTAATGGATATATTATCACCAGTTACAAAGTATAAGGATAAAATAAAGCCTAAAAGTAGTAACAAATAAATAAAAATTAGAAAAATAATTTGTACTAGAAATTTTCCAAAGAAATATTTAAGTTTTGAAATGTTATAGGGAATTACGTTTTTAAGAGTTTTTTCAGTGTATTCTTCAGATAAAATCCCTGCAAAAAGTATTGAAAATAGTGGCAAAAACATTAGAAAGCTATTAAATAAAGATAACAAGTCTTGTACATATTCTAAAGTAAATTCACCAACTAAATATTTATATGTAATTGGAAGGGACAATGAAACTAAAAGTATAATAGCGCTAATAATATAAAAATATTTTCGTTTTAAGTTTTTATATAGTTCGCTTTTAATAATATTAATCATTTGCGTTACCTCCAATTAAGTTTAAAAAATAACCTTCTAAAGTATTGCCAGTAGTTGAACTAGAAAAAAGCTCAATACCATTTTCTATAAGTGTTTTATTGACAATATTAGATTTATCTAAATATTCATAAACATTAAGAGTGTTTTTATTTGTAGTAGACATTTCCTTTATGTTAAGTTTAGTATTTAAAATATTAATTGCTTTTTCAGGGTTATCTACCTCTAAAGATATACAATTCTTACATTTATTTTTTAGGTCTATAGCACTTATTTCTTCAATAAATCTTCCTTTATGTATAAAGCCATAGAAGGTAGCTAGTTGAGATAATTCTGATAAAATATGGCTGGATATTAAAATGGTAACACCTTTTTCTTTATTTATTTTAAGTAAAATATCTCTAATTTCTTTAATGCCAGTAGGATCTAATCCATTAATAGGCTCGTCTAAAATAAGTATTTCAGGATTACCTAACATTGCAAGGGCAATTCCTAGTCTTTGCTTCATTCCAAGAGAAAAGTCTTTAAATTTCTTTTTACCTACATCCTGTAAGCCAACAAGTTCTAAAATTTTATTAACAGATTTAGGATCTTTAAAACCATTTAATAACCTATAGTATTCTAAGTTTTCAGAGGCACTCAAATAAGAAAAAAAGGAAGGAGCTTCAACTAAAGCGCCAATTTTTATATCATCTTTAGTATAGAATTTAATTTCTCCACTAGTTGGAAAGGCAAAGGATAAAAGAAGTCTTATTAAGGTTGTTTTGCCTGCTCCATTTTTACCTATAAGTCCATATATTTCACCTTTTTTAATGTTTAAATTAACATTTGTAAGTATTGAATTATTACCATAATTTTTACATAAATTAATAGTTTTTAAAATTGTATCATTCATAAATAATCACCTTATTTTATTAATCATAAATTAATAATATCAATAGTGCTATAAACAGTCAAATAAAACCAATATATACAAAGAATTACTTTAAGGATAAGATACTTCTTAAAACCTTTTTATTGTGTATTATATTTAATAATTCATCTTCAGTTTTTATTACATCATTTCTTGTTTTAAAATACTTATTTACTTTTCTAGCAATCGGTCTAGATTCATCATTAATAGATGAAATAAAATCAAGTATACTTTTACCTTCATAAAGGGTATATAAATATGGAGCAACAATATATTTAATGTCATAAAGTATGGAATCCTCTATCCAATAATCAACATGAGGAAGATCAATATTTTTCTCCATAAGTTTTGTGTAAAAGTCCAAACCATCTTCAGTTGATTCCCAGAAATCTATATATACATAGTCAAACTGTTTTAAAAATTCTTCATTATAATAGTCAAAGGCATTTCCATGAATTATTTTAAGTTCTTTATTAGTTTTAAATTGAGGTCTTATATATTTTTCAAATAAATCAATAACCTTATCATTAAATTCAACTACAGTTACACTTTCTACTTCATCTTTAAGTAGCCAAAGATAGGGAAGTACTCCAATTCCAAGGCCCATTGTCATACATTTACCATGGCCCTTTGTAATTCCATCACCCATACTTGTTATTTCACTAATAGCAGGGGACATCCATACCTTTTCTCCTTCTTTCAATACTGGTAAATTAATATCTTCTTCAAAGTAGCCTATAGGGTGATAATGGAATAAGTACTTTCCTAAGGATTTATGAAAGTCCATGTTCATTAAAGTTCTTTTTTTAACAGTTTCATTTTCATATCTTACTGTATTATTATTCACATTACTAAATTTAATATTTTTATAATATGGATTTTCAGTTAAGAGCTTTGAATCATATTTTAAATTTGTATTAGGAATGTTGTACTTTTTAAGTATTTCTATTAGTTTTTTTTCTTTTTTTTCAGTAAGAACCTTTCCATTATAGTCTAAAATAGCTGTAAGGTAATCATCAACTTCTAACATGGATATTAGAAGATTATTCATTGCTAAATCAAGTTCTCTAGTTTTTTTAAATTTAATCATTTGCTACCTCCTCCATTTAGGTGGATTATATTTTTACATAACAAAAAAACACAGGCTATGATTTTGTACCGTAATCAGATTTACGTGCCAAGCACCACATGTGTCGTTTCTTTTATTTTTTTATTTAATTATGAGAAAATTATATAATAATTTGCAATAAAAAGTCAATTTATCCAAGATGCTACGGAAAGTAGCATCTTATTTAATAAATGTAAATACATATTGGTAGCTGCTACTTTAACCTATTGCTATGATGATTACATAAAGGAGGCAAAAAGTATGGAATATGTTAAAATTAATAAATATGAAGGGGTTGATAATATGGATTTTGGAGAAAAATTAAAGGATATTAGAAAAAGAGAAGGGTTTTCTTAATCTGATACCTATGTCAAGGACACTATAAAAAAAGGATTAAGCACAAAGAAGATGATTTCTGTATTGAACAGGAGTCATCTTTTTTTGACTCCATTTATATCTGTAGTTGTTGTAATAAAATAT
>JAAYPK010000052.1 GCA_012519845.1 Clostridiales bacterium | reverse complement strand
ATTGTTGATTTCCATAATATATTTTAGCTCCATTAGTAATTAGTGCTTTTGGTATTCTTCCCCAATAATTTACAAGCATCCAATCTCTAAAAAATATACCATGTACCAAAACAATAGGATATTTTGTACTACAGATTTCATTCTCTTTTCTACATCTATTTATTTCTTCTTTAGACACTTCGTATATATATTCATATCTTACTTTTTTACACCAAACTCTTAATAAGATTATATTTACTATAGGCATCCACCATAAGAATAGTAATAATATTCTATCTAAAACACTAAGCTGTCTAGAGGTAAATAACACTCTAAAAAATCCATTGATAAAGGTAAATCCAATAATAATAAATGATACTATTGTATTTACAATTATTATCCATATATCAATAGACCATTTTTTTAGACTAAATAAAATAATATAAATTATTACTTCAATAATTATTGATAAAATAGAGTCAAAAATTAACTCATATCCACCAACCATTATTTTTAGTCTTGTTGCATCAAGCTTTTTCTCTTTCCTTGGTAATATATTAATATACAAATAGAAAATACTTAGAAAAATGGTTCCAATTATTAAATATTTATCTTTAATAAATTCTAAATTAAATATAAATACTATATTCATAAGAATAGTAAATAATAGAATATTTCTAAATCTAACTATTAATCCTTTGTAATCCCCCATTATTATCCCCCTTGAATTCTTTATAGTTTTTTTATTATACTATATAATTATTAACTTGCTTTAATATTATTATTAAATATAAGAATGGATGTGTCAAACTAATGAAAAGTAATAATGTAAATTTAGGAAGTGATAGTTTAGGAAAACTTTTATTTAAATTAGCTTTACCTGCTATTACTTCACAAGTGGTAAACATGTTATATAACCTTATAGACAGAATATTTATTGGACATATACCTAATACTGGTACAGAGGCCCTTACAGGAGTTGGAGTGTGTTTACCAATTATTATGATAATATCAGCTTTTGCTTTCCTTGCAAGTATGGGTGGTGCTCCAAGAGCATCTATAGAAATGGGCAAAGGAAATAATAAAAAAGCTGAACTTATTTTAGGTAATTCATTAAGTATATTATTAATAATATCATTAATACTTACTATTTTCTTTTCAATTTTCTCAAAAGATATTCTATTATTATTTGGTGCCAGTGAAAATACAATTACCTATGCTATAAGTTACATAAGAATATATGCCTTAGGTACTGTATTTGTACAATTTGCTTTAGGTATGAATGGCTTTATTACAGCTCAAGGTTTTGCAAGAACAAGTATGATGTCAGTGATAATTGGTGCAGTTTTAAACACTATTCTTGACCCTATTTTTATATTTGTGTTAGATCTTGGTGTAAGTGGTGCTGCTCTTGCTACAATAATTTCACAAGCTGTATCTGCTATATGGGTATTGTTATTTTTAACAGGAAAGAAGACTATTTTAAAGCTTAAAATTAAAAATATGAAACTATCTCCTAAGATCTTCTTACCTTGTCTTGCATTAGGATTATCACCTTTTATAATGCAAGCTACAGAAAGTTTAATAGCTATATGCTTTAACTCTACATTATATAAGTATGGTGGAGATATAGCTGTTGGAACAATGACTGTATTAACAAGTATTATGCAATTTTCATTGCTTCCATTACAAGGACTTACTCAAGGTGCTCAGCCAATAACAAGTTATAACTTTGGGGCTAAAAATTACACTAGAGTTAAGGAATCCTTTGCCATTTTACTAAAAACATGTTTGATTTATTCTATAGGATTATGGGCTTTAGTTATGATATTCCCAAAAAATTTTATTAGTATTTTTACTCCAGATACTAATTTAATTGAATATGCCATACCTGCAGTAAGAATTTATATGGCTGTTTCAGGAATGTTTGGTATACAAATAGCATGCCAACAAACTTTTATAGCTATAGGAAATGCAAAAGCCTCATTATTCCTAGCTGTTCTTAGAAAAATTATTTTATTAATTCCTTTAGTATTCATATTGCCTATATTCTTTGAGAATAAAGTTAATGCTGTATTTTTAGCTGAACCAATTGCTGATTTTATTGCTGTAACTATTACTTCAATAGTATTTTATTTTCAATTTAAAAAAGCTATAGTTTAGATTTGTATGTATTACAAATCTAAATTATAGCCTTAGATATCTTTACTCTCTATTTTTTAATGCTTCTGACATCTTTATAGAATTAACATGTCTCATTTGCAATAAATTAATTACTAAATATGAAAGCAATCCAATAATTACTATTAATATATAGGTATATGGATAAACTATTACTTCTAAATAACCATTTACCTTTTTAAGAGCTTCCTCAAAACAAACATTTAATGTTAATTTTATAAAAGGCAATGTAATTAATAAAGATATTAATACTACAATTGATGTAGCCTGTAAATATAGTTTATTAATTTCCTTATTGTCATATCCAAATACCTTCATAAAGGATATATTAATTGCATTTTTATCAATTACTACTTTTGTTAATAAATATATTAAAATAACGTATATTAATACGGCAATAACTATACACATTCCTGCAATCTCACCAAAAGATGTAGTCATTTGTTCACCTAATTTTACCATATCTTCAGTAGTAATTGTTTTTGCTATCATCTCTGTTTTTATTTCAAGTTTATCATCGGAAAAATAACCATTAAAATAATCTTCATCATAACCTAATAATTTATTTAAGCTTTTATTAGTCATAAATCCTGCAAAACCTGATCTGTAATAATAACTCCCTAATATTTTTAAGGTGTATTTTTTATTACTGTTATTAGAATCTTTAATTTCTATATTGTCTCCAACTTTTAGCTTTAGCTTCTCTATTAATGAATCTGATAAATAAACTCCTTCCTTAGAATTATCAATATTTAAATTATTAAAATAATTGGAATTTTCCTCAATTCCATAAAGAGATATTTCAAAATCTTTATCCAGTTCTTCATTATATATTTTCATTGAATTTATAGTGAATTTTTCTGCCTGTTTATTATCTGTTTCTATTGGCATTTTTAATATATATTGATATTCTGATACATTTGTGTCTTTAATAGTATCAACAAAATTATTAATAAGTGGTTTCATGGAAAAACCAAACATTAAAATAACTCCACCTAAGAAAATACCAATTAATAGCATTAAATAATTTCCCTTATTTTGCAATATAACACGTAAGCGAAATCTATTGATAAATTTAAAATTAGGTAGTTTTACAGGCTTTTTATTTGAGTGTCTTTTTAAATCTTTCCTTAAAAAACGTAATGGAGATTTATTTAATTTTAAAGCTATTACAATTACATTTATTAAAACCATTATTAATATAGGTAAAATTGTTGTTAAAACTAATGCTTCTAAATTTACTGTAATTCTACAAGGTGGCAAACTATAACTATTATAATACATTTCCTTAAATACATTTGGAAATAAGGTGTATCCTATAATATTTCCTATAATTGCACTTAAGATGGCTATAAAAATAGGCATTTTTACATAGTGATTTAAGATTTCAAGTTTAGAATACCCGTTTGACAAAAGAGTTCCAATTATAGGAGCTTCTGCTTCAATAGTGCTTAAGACTAATATGGCAAATACAAAGGCCATTATTGCAATAATAATATAGCAAAACACCTTTATCATTGGTACATCAGAACCCATATCATCTTCAACAAAGGAAATACTTTGATTCTTATCTGAAGTTATAAAATTAGATAATTGTACATTATTTTCTAAAAGAATTTCTTTTATATCATCTGTCATATTTTTTATTTCTTCTTCATTTAGATTTCTATTGTTATTATAATAAGAATAATTATAAACAAGATTCTCTTTGTCTAAGTTATTAAAAGCTTCCTTTGATATTATAGCTACTCCAAAATACTTTGTTTCCATCATTAAATTGGCATTATCCTCAAATAAAGAACTATAATCAGGAAGAGAAATCTTACCTGTAACCATATATTCTTCATTATTTATTTTAATTTTATCATTAACTTTAATTGAATTATTTTCAGCAAATAATCTGTCTACTGCAATTTCATATTTACCTTCTGGCAATCTTCCTTCCATAACTGTTGCTATATTTATTTCTTCCCTATTTTCATAAATACGTAATTTGGCTTCATTTAATATTTTCTCATTTACATAATAATTTTTGTACACCTTCGTTCCAAGGTCATTAATTTTACTAATTACATCTTCATTAACTTCAAAATATGAGGTAAATAAACCGTCTTCTAATTTACATTCAACTCTATTTTTATCAAATGAAGATTTAATTCCATCAGCAGTGGCTAAAAAACCTGTTAGAAATCCTATTGATGCTATAAGCAATGTTGATAACGCCAAGTACTTTCCAATATTATGTTTAAAATCTCTAATTAATCTTTTATTTAATGGATTCTTCATATAGCACCTACCATTCTAAGTCCTTAGCTTTTGTTATATTTTCATTTGAATAAGATTTAATTATATTTCCATCTTTTAATTTTAAAACTTTATTAGCCATATTTTTAATTGCCTCATTATGAGTTACTATAATAATTGTTGTATGATATTTTGTATTTAAGGTTTCTATAAGCTCTAATATTTCTTTAGAGGTTTTATAATCCAAAGCTCCTGTTGGCTCATCACAAAGTAAAATACCTGGATTTTTAACTAATGCTCTACCTATTGCGCATCTTTGTTGCTGTCCACCGGATAACTGATTAGGAAATTTATCTTTATGATCATAAAGACCTAAGTTTTTTAATAATTCATCGATATTTATAGGATTTTTACTAAGATATTCACATACTTCTATGTTTTCTTTTACAGTAAGGTTTGGAATAAGATTATAGAATTGAAAGACAAAACCAAGGTTATTACGTCTATACAATGATAAATCACCTTTTTTCATTTTACTTAAGGATTTACCATTAAAAATAATTTCACCTTCATCAAATTCTTCTATGCCACCAAGAATATTTAATAAGGTAGATTTACCAGAACCTGATGGACCTAATAATACGCATATTTCTCCCTTATCAATAGAACAATTTACCCCTTTTAATACTTTTATTTTGTTTTCCATTTCTCCATAGTATTTTACTAAATCTTTAACTTCTAAATACATTATTAACATCCCCTTTTCTAATTGATAATAATAATTAATTGAAATTATATGGATAATATTATCTATATTAATTTATTTTTACTTATTTGTCAACTTCAAAAGTCAATTTATATTAATAATAAAAGCATTATTATTTTCACAAATAATAATGCTTTTTTATTTCTTTACTTTTAGCTACAGCCCTATAAAAGCTTTCATTTATAGTTTTTTTGAATAATATATTCTTAGTACCTTTCTTACTACAAAAAGAAAAATAGCACATCCTAGTAAGGTGAAAAATACAATTTCATTAAAGTATCCAAAGATAATAGCTGCTATTATTATAGCAAACCCACAACAAAACAATGGATATCCTCCAGATTTTTCTCTTATTAGAATCATTCTTTCATCATATTCTGCACAATATAGCTTTTTTAATTCCTCTGGCTTTTGTAAAACTATTGTATATCTAGTTATTAAATAAACGAAAATAATTTCAATTGATAAAAAGACACCCATTTGAAATCCCTTGTGAAAATCACTAAAGTTACTATTGGAACTAATACTAAAAACATTTTTCATAGAAAGAATATATGCAATTAACATTAAAAAAGTGCAAGCTCCCATTACCATTATTCTAATTAATAAGATTTTTTTATACTTTTCCATTTATAGTTCCTCCACTTCTGAAAAATCAAAAACTTCTTCAATTGTCAATCCAAAATATTTAGATATTTTATAAGCCAAAACTAATGATGCTGTATATTTACCAACTTCAATTGATGTTATTGTTTGTCTAGTTGTGCCAACTGCAGTGGCAAGTTCTTCCTGGGATAATTTGTGTTGCTTTCTTAATTCTTTAATTTTTGATTTCAATTAATAGCCTCCTACTTAAAAATAAATAATTTTTTTATTAAATTTAATTTCTTTTCTCTAAAAGAAGATAATTTATCTCCAAATTTAGATCCAATAAAGATTAAAGTAATCCCAAGCCCTGCAGAAAGTCCTTTTAAAAATTCAGGTAATATATCAAATACATTAGAGATTAAAAAAATTGTGTTAAATACAACTCCTATTTTTATATAGTTATTAACTTCTTTCATAAATTCCTCCTAAAATTATAATATATTTGCAAAGTAAACTTTACATTATTAGTATAGTTAACTTTGCAATTATTGTCAAGTAAACTTTGCATTTCTTCATAAAATAATAACCTTATATATATTTAGAAAACTAAAATATATATAAGGATAACTATTAATGTACTTAACAAAGTACCAAGTAAATAGTATTCAGCAAAATTCTTATCTTCTGATATTTTATTATATCTTGCAACAGACTTAGCAGTTAGTACTAACCCAATAGCAGAATATTCATGAAAAGCTAATAAAATAAGAATAATAAATCTTTCTAAAGATCCTATTAAGGAACCTGTTCTTTTATCATTATCAATAACATCCCCTATTTTTTTTGATTCATTAGGTTTATATATAGATAAAGTTTCTTTTATAGTTATATTAGCAGGTTTAAATATTAATAAAATCATAACTAACCAGGATAAATAGTGAATATTATTTAGTTCTATAACCTGTAAGAAGTTTGATACTATGTACTGTGGTATTATTGATATTTGTTTTATTGTCATAAAATAGGATAATAATACAATAAATAAAATATGTAACCCTTGATCTATAAAATATATTGTTCTTTTTTCAATTTTATACTTTTTATTAATGAAAAATTTGCAAAAATCTATTATTCCATGAATAAAGGATAAAATAACAACTGATAATAATAAATTCAAGGAAAACACAGGTATTGTGACTACAATGGAAACTATAAGATAAATAATACAATGATTAAATAATTTAATAATACTTTTATTTTTTCCTTTGGCCAGTTTTTCACTTTGAAAATAGAAATCCCCTAATATATGTATTAATAAATAAAATAATAAATATAACTTAAACATATTCTCTCCTTTTTATTTCTTTAAGGGCCTTAGATACAGTATTAATAGCATCTTCATAGGCATAAAAATTTGCTTTACTTAAGCTTTTTTGCACTGAAGATTGGGTTATATTTAATCTTTCAGCAACTTTACTTTGGTTATCTTTATGAGAAATATAATCATATATAATTTCTCGTTGTCTATCTGTCCATTTATTTTCAATTGTAGATAATAATGAAAAGATAGTATTTATTAATTCTGTAGAATTATTATATTTTCCTTCTACAACAAGCTTAATATTAGTGTTAGGACTTTTACTTTTATTCTCATTATTTCTTATTAATTCAATTGCCTCTCTTGCATTATAATAAGCAGGACCATCAGCACCTAAAGGTATATCTTTATTTATTTCTGTATTTATTTCACCTACACCTATCCCAAAACGTAATTTAATAGGATACATTTCCCCTTCAATTTCAGTTATAATCTCCATTAAATTTTCACCTGCTTTTAATAAACCTTGAAATTCATCTCCTAAGGTAATCATTAATTTTGAAGCAATGTGATTTTCATATTTTATATTTATTTTGTCTAATATTTTCTGTAATTTACTTTGAACTTCCAATCTATTATGTATTTTTTTAGAATTTTTAATGTCTCCAATAATTGCTATATAAGGATTATATGATAAATAGAAGAACATTTTTATCACCTCTTACTTTATTATATCTTTATTTACAAGTATATACAATAAAATATTCACTATATAATGAATATTTTTATATTATTCATTGTATAGTGAATATTTATGTTTTGCAACTTATTTGATGCATATTTTATTATTTTTCTATTTTCCCAAGTAAAGCTGCAAATGGATTATCACTCATAGCTTCTTGTTCTGCTTCCTTTTGAATTTTCTTCAGTATTCTTTGAGTTTCTCTTTTATCTACCTTACCCTTATTATCAAATCTTTTTTCAAATTGACTTGCTTTTTCTCTAAAGTTACAGTTAGCTCCTGTACATACATAAATCTTACCTTCACCTTGACCTCTTAGTTCAAGTTTCTTCTTACATTCAGGACAACGTGCATTGGTTAATCTTGCTAAATTTTCTCTATAGCCACATTCTCTATCTTGACATACAAGCATTCTGCCATTCTTTCCTTTAACCTCAAGTAAGTATTTACCACAGTTAGGACATTTTTTACCACTTTGGTTATCATGATGAAATTTTGCACTACCATCTTTAACATCATTAACTAGGTCTGTAGCATATTTCTTCATATTATCTACAAAATTAACATTGTTAGCCTTACCCTTAGCAATATTATCAAGGTCTTTTTCCCATTTAGCTGTTAGTAATGGTGACTTTAATTCTTCTGGTACAAGCTCTATAAGCTGTAATCCCTTTGAAGTTGGAACTATTTCTTTTCCTCTTTTCTCTATAACAAAGGAATTAAATAACTTTTCAATAATGTCTGCTCTCGTTGCAACCGTTCCAAGTCCACCTGTTTCTCCTAATGTTTTAGCTGCATCTTTACCTACATTTATATATTTTTGTGGATTCTCCATAGCTGATAATAATGTTGCTTCATTAAATCTTGCTGGTGGAGTTGTTTGCTTTTTAATTACGTCAACAGAATTAAATTTTATCTTATCACCTTTATTAATTGCAGGTAGTTCTTGTGTAGCTTCCTCTTCATCTATGCTTAACTTTTCATAAAGTTTTTTCCATCCTTTATCTTTAGTTATGTTGCCCTTAGCTATAAAGGTTTCTCCATTAACCTTAACCTTTATTGTAGTTTGTTCATATATGTACGGTGGCATCATTACGCTTAAAAATCTCTTTACTACTAAATCATAAATATGTTTTTCCTCTGCATTAAGGTTAGCTAAACTTCCTTTTTCTTCAGTTGGTATTATTGCATGGTGATCCGAAACCTTAGAATTATCAACAAAGCTTTTATTACCTTTGACTCCTGATTTTAATAAATTTTCTGCAAAAGATCTATATTCTCCAAAAGAAACTGCCTTTAATCTATCAGGTATTGTTCCAACTACATCAGTAGTAATATATCTTGAATCTGTTCTAGGATAAGTTAATACTTTATGATTTTCATATAATCTTTGCATTATATTTAAGGTTTCTTTAGCTGAATATCCCCAAATTTTATTTGCATCTCTTTGAAGTTCAGTTAAGTCATATAAAGGCTTTGAATATACCTTTTTATCAGATTTACTTACTTCTATTACTTCTCCTTCTGAACCCTTTACTTTTGCAATAACTTTATTTGCATAATCTTCATCATATATAGAGCCATTATTTTTTTCATTAACCCAATTTAAAATAAATCCATTGGCTTTTCCATGAATATTATAATAATCCACTGGTTTAAAGTTTTTTATTTCTTCTTCTCTATTAACTATCATAGCTAAAGTTGGTGATTGAACCCTTCCTGCACTTAATTGTGCATTATATTTACAAGTTAAGGCTCTAGTAACATTTAACCCAACTAACCAGTCAGCTTCTGCTCTACATACAGCAGCTTTATATAAATTATCATACTCCTTAGCATTTTTTAAATTATTAAATCCATCTAAGATTGCTTTATTTGTTTGTGAAGAAATCCATAATCTTTTTAGCGGCTTTTTAACACCAGCTTTTTCTATTATCCATCTTGCAACTAATTCTCCTTCACGTCCTGCATCTGTTGCAATTACAATTTCCTCTATATCTTTTCTTAATAATTGTGCTTTTACGGCACTATATTGTTTTCCTGTTTTTTTAAGTACAGTAAGCTTCATATGTTTTGGTAACATAGGTAATGTTTCCATACTCCATGATTTATATTTATCATCATAGCCTTCAGGATCCATAAGTCCAACTAAATGACCTAATGCCCAAGTTACTACATATTTATTTCCTTCTATGTAACTTCCTTTATTGTTATTACATTTTAAAACTTTTGCTAAATCTCTTCCTACTGAAGGTTTTTCTGCAAGAACTAATATCTTACCCATTAAATTCCATCCTTTATTATAAATTTGTTCTATAAATACAACTATATTATATATTAGAAACACTATTATTTGAAATGTCTATATTCTATTTAAAAGTCCTTCTATCCCTTCTTTTTCATATATATTTTTATAATATCCAATTTCATCTCGTATTAAATCATCAATCATTTTCATTCCTAAAACTTCTACAGGTGCTTTATCATCTGTTAATATACAATTCCCCTTATTATATTCTTCTAATGAATAGTATACACCATCTATAAGCTTTTGAAGATTTTTATTATTGATTTCAGAATTATTTTTAATTAGGTTATCCCTTATTTTAGAATTTGAAGAAGCAAATAATTCTCTATTACTTGAATTAGGAACATCTACAGTATAAACAGTATTAAATACATCTGAAATTGTGTCAGCAAGATATTCATTTATGTTACCTTTTTTATCAGAATACATATTCATGTTTACAACCATTACTCCATTTTCATTTAAATGACTCTTTACTAAATTAAAAAACTCCCTTGAAGACATTTGAAATGGTATAGTAATATCTTGATAAGCATCCACCATAATTACATCATATTTTTTATCAATAGCTTGCAAATAAGCACGTCCATCATATGTAGTAACTTTTATATCTTCTGGAAGCTTAAAATATTCATAGGCTAAATTTGTTATTTTTTCGTCTATTTCAACTCCCTCAACATTAACATCTTTTAAGTAACTGGTACATTGTTTCGCATATGTTCCTGTTCCCATACCAAGTACTAAAATATCTGTAGTATCCTTCATTTCTGTCATTAAGGGAGCTGCTAATGCGTAATCATAATACATTCCTGTTAAAGACTCATTTTTCTTCATTATAGATTGAACTCCAAAAAGCACATTAGTTGATAATATTACATTTTCATCACTTTCTTTTACTTGTAAGTAGTTATATACTGATTCCCCTTCATATAAAAGGTTCTTTTCCCAAAAAGCAAATCCTCCAGTTGATCCTAAAATACTAAAAATGAGAAAAATTAATGTTCCTATGGCACACAAGTATTTATTAGATTTTTTACTAATAAAATAGATTAATCCAAGTATTAACAAAATACCTGAAAAAATTAAGAATGTTATTGAGGTTCCTACAGATGGTATTGTTACAAAGGTTGGCAAAAATGTACCAATAATACTTCCTATAGTATTAAAGGCACCTAATGTTCCTACTATTTTCCCACTTTCATTTACATTTTTCACTGTATATTTTGCCAGTGAAGGGGTAACAGTTCCAAGCAGAAATAATGGAAATACAAATATAATCATGCAACTAAGAAAGGCTGCAATAACTAAAAATTGATTGCTTATTGTAAAAACCAATAAACCTGAAATTCCAATAATAATATATTTCCCTGCAAAAGGTATTGCTGCTATCCAAATTGCTGCTATAATAATTCTCTTATATAGTATATCTGGATTAGGATTCTTATCCGCGCTTTTTCCACCCCAAACATTTCCTAGTGCCATAGCTATCATTATAGTTCCAATAATTATTGTCCAAACTATTTGAGATGAACTAAAATATGGTGCTAATAGTTTACTAGCCCCAAGTTCTACTGCCATAACTGCCATACCTGCAAAGAATTCTGTTAAATATAAGTATATCTTTTTATCTAAAATTTTGTTTTCCATTAATATTGTCTCCTATTACTCTCATTTATACCTATATTATCATATTTGCTTAATTTAAGCCATCGTTCTAAATTCTCGATTTTAAATTTTACATTTGATTTTTATCTTTTATCAAAAAAGGACTAGGTAAATTTATTACCTAATCCTTTTGAATTATTAGAGAAAAAATAGACTAAATATTAATACAAATAATATGATGTACTTTCGTTATAATAAATTCCCATAAATTTATCTGTATATAAATAAATAGTATAACTTTTTCCTTTTTCTAATGTAATCCACTTTGAAAAGTCTTTACTAGGATCCATTTCAAATTTATTAATCTCGTTATTTTTATCGTCCTTTACTATTATTGTAACATTCTCATTACATTCAATAAGTTGAAGATTTTTTGCATTTTTCTTAAAAGTTTCTAGATCCCCACCATTAATACTTTGATTGTTATGTATATCTGTAGAAATCAATGCTACTTTTATATTTAACAAAGTTTTCTTTTCTAAATCATTAGCAGTATAAATACATAAATTTGAATTATCACTAATACTTCCAGTTCCATTTAATTTCTCTTTATTTTTATTTACATTAAATACATAAGCTACAGCTATTATTAAAAATAATAATATAATATAGATTAATATAGTCTTCTTTCTCATTTAATATCCTCACTTTATTTATTAATATACATAATACTCACAAGTATTTATAAAATATAATCCCATAAATTGATTTGAATCTGCTACAATACTATAACTTTTTCTTTTATCTAAAATAACCCACTTTGAAAAGTCTTCCTTGGGATCAACTTCCATTTCTTTAACTACATTTAAATCTTCATCACAAATTGAAATTTTAATTTTCTCAGTACTATCTATAGAGTCATATCCATTAGAATTCTTTTTGAAAGCTTCCATACTTGTCCCATCAATATTTATATGTTCACTATTTCTTAAATCTGCAGGTATAACTGCTATTTTAAAATTTAATAATGTTTTCTTATTTAAATCATTAAGTGAATATAGAGTTACAGAAGCATTATTTGAAATCATTCCAGATTGATTTAAATTTAACTTGTTTTTATTTACAAAGAATAAATATCCCACAACCAGGATAAAAAACAAAACTATAATTACAATAAAAATTCTTTTCTTTTTCATAATACATCCCCTTCATAAACAATACCATCTTTTATATTTATTATTCTGTTGCATTTATTGGCTATATTCTTATCATGAGTTATGATTATTATTGTTTTACCTTCCTTATTTAAATCCTTAAAAATGCTCATTATTTCTTCACCTGTGTTTAGATCCAAAGCTCCAGTTGGTTCATCTGCTAAAATTATTTCTGGATTGTTTATTAATGCTCTAGCAATAGCTACCCTTTGATTCTGACCTCCTGATAATTCCTTAGGTAGTTTATTAATTTTTTCACTCAATCCAACCTTTTCAACAATCTTTTTAATTCTTACTTCTCTTTCACTTTTTTTAATTTTCCCATAATCTAAGGGGATGTTAATATTCTGATATACTGTATAGTCATCAATTAATGCAAAATTTTGTACTACAAAGCCTATTTTCTCATTTCTATATTTTGCTAAATGATTTTCTTTAAAGTTTTTTACATTTTCTCCTTCAAACAAGTATTCACCACTGGTAGGTTTATCTAAAAAGCCCAATATATTTAATAACGTTGATTTTCCAGAACCAGACGGACCCATAATAGCAATCATTTCTCCTTTATTTATAGATAAATTCACATTTCTTAAAGCCGTAACTAATCCTTCTCCTTTTCCATAATCTTTTACAATATTTTTCAATTCCAATATATTCATTCTTTATTTACTCCCTTTATTATTTCATTTATTTCTAATTTTCCAATCCTTCTTTTTAATATTAAAGATATTAAAGCTATTATAAAGGCATAAATAAAAATAATAGAAGTTAATATTCTTAAATCAAAAGATGTCCCTTCCATATTGTTAGAACTTAAAAGATTAAAAGAGAATCCTATTGTTATTCCTAAAACACAGTATATAATTAATTCGTAAACATTTCGAATAACAATATCTTTCTTTTTACATCCTAATAATAAATGAATTCCATAATCCTTTAATCTTTCTTTAATGTTATTAATTTGTACCAATGTAATTCCTATGGCACTAAATATGATTACTAATCCGCTAATTAATAATGATGATTTTGTTATGCCTTTTAAATTATCTAGTAGTAAATTTACAGTATCTTTTGCATTACTCACAGTATAGGCACTTTGATTTAGCTCCTTTGCTTTATTCAGTATTTCATTAAAAGAGATATTAATATCATCAGAAATAAGAAGTCCACTTTGCTTTAATGCAAAAAAATACTTATCATTACTTTCATTTGTTGATGTTATAGTTTCAAAAGGATATAAAATATGATTATCTAAAGAAATAACTGATATATCTATCAAGCGATAAGTATCCTTTTTTAATAATCCAACTACTTTTACTTTCCTAAGTTCTTTTTTAAGGAAATCAAAAACTTGAAACTCATCATTAACCTTGTATATACCACTATAATTGTTACCTAAGATAATTGGAACGTAATCTTTATTATTAGTAGCTTCAAAATCTTCTTCAGTAAAACTACGTCCATCCTTAGTTTGGAATTTAAAATTATCATTATAATTTTTATCTACATATAAAGCCTTTACATCACTAAAATTACCATATATATCATCATATGGGTTGCTATTATATTTTTTGTTAATAATATAATAGAATTTATTTTCAGCAGTAAAATCTTTGATTATTAAATTACTGTTTGATGCAACGCAATACTTAAATTTCTCATTGTTGAATAAATAATTATAAAATAATAATTGCTCATCAACGTTTTTTGTTACAACATTATTATCATTAAAACTATCACCATATTCAGCGCTACCTAATATATACAATTGGGATATATCAAAGGTATTTCTAATTGCTTTTTCATTATCTTGGGTTTTAAATAGATACTCTAACCCTGTATTAATTATTGATACTCCAACTATTATCTGGCATAATATTATCAAAAACATTAACGGCCTTTTTATCATGCCCTCAATGGCATATTTAAAATTTTTCATTTTGTCCTCCTATTTTATTGCTTGTCCAGGTTGCATTTTTGTTATATATCTCAAAGGTACAACAGCAGCAAATGTTGCTGAAATAATTGCAAAAATTAAAATACCAATAATACTACTGAAATAAAAATCACAATATCCATTAATGAAATAAGTAGAAACTAAGTAAATTACATACCCTAAAATAAATGATGAGCTTGATAATAAAATTAATTCCATTAATACTTTATATTTAATTCTTAGATTAGATCCTCCAACCATTTTTCTCACAGCAATTTCTTTTTTTCTGCTTTTTATCCAAAATTCAGTAACTATAAAAATATTTAGAAAGACCACTAATATCACTTGCATTTTATCCTTAATGGTATAAGATAAACTTCTATTAACTAATTCTGATACTGTTTCTTCATTTTTTGAAAGGATTTCATTTATTTGTACATCATTATTTATTTTTTTTATTTGTTCTAATATGTTTTCAGTATTACTACCTGCATCTATAACATAGTTTCCTTCAATTCTCATAGAGTCATTTAAATCTAAATTATAAAACACTTTGAAATCATTACTGCTTTCTTTTTTCTCATCTCCTACTATTCCAATTACCTTATAATAATCATTTTTAAATAAATAGCAGTCTTCTCCGTCTATCTTCATTATTTTCCTTCGTAAACCTTTACCTATAACTATAAGCTTTTCATTTTTACCATAATCATCTTTACAAAAAAATCTACCTTTTATCATTGGTATATTGCAAGTAAAACTTCCATTTATATAAATGGAAGTTTTACTTGCAATATACCAATGATAAAAGGTAGATTTTTTTGT
>JAAYPK010000051.1 GCA_012519845.1 Clostridiales bacterium | reverse complement strand
GGTTGTCAGCATAAATCTAACATGTTTGAGGTTTATATGCTACTTTTTTATTCAAAATTTTATTGGTAATATATGAATTAAGAACCAATGGTAAAATTTCTTAAATTAATGCACAAGTCAAGTAATTAAGTTTTTAAGAGGTTTAGTAACCTAAGCCTCTTTATTAAAAAAGTATTATTGATAATGATAATCAATATAATCAAGGAGTTTATATGAACCGAATAGATCGTGAGAAAAAAACTATAAAATTAATGATTGAAATTTATTGTAAACATAAGCATGGTAATAAAGATAAGAAACTATGTAAAGAATGTAATGAGCTTTTGGAGTATGCTCATAAAAGACTGTCTTTTTGTAAATTTGGAAATGAAAAATCAACTTGTTCTAGATGTCCAATACATTGCTATAAAAGCGATATGAAATTAAAGATAAAGGAAGTAATGAGATATTCAGGAATTAGATTATTAATTTATTCTCCAATTGAATTAATTAGACATGCATTAAATAAGTAGGGGGTTAAAAAATGAGCAATTTAAAAAAGGTTTTATACATATCTATTGGATTAATATCATTTGCATTAGGAGCAATAGGAACTATTGTACCTATTCTACCAACAGTACCATTTTTGTTATTATCTTCTTTCTGTTTCACAAGGGGATCAGAAAGATTTAATAAGTGGTTTGTAGAAACCAAGGTATATAAAAAGCACCTAGAAAGTTTTGTAAATGAAAGGGCAATGACATTAAAGCAGAAAATTGTTATTTTAGCATTTGCAGATACAATGCTAGCATTTCCACTTATTATTCTTGATAACATATGGATGAAATTATTTATAGTAATTCTTATTATTTTTAAATTTTATTATTTTATATATAGAATAAAAACAATTAGACCAGAAAGGATTATAAAAAGATAGATATGGAAAGAATTTCATCAATGTTTTTTTTAATTTCATTATTAATTTATTTTATTCCAAAATTATTTAAAGTCAAAAAATCTAAATATATTAATCTTCATATTGGTGCAGGAATAATATCATTAATAGCAATGATATTAGCCTTAGTAAAAAGAATAGGGCAATATGATTTCATTAAGTATTGCGGATTTACAGCAATTATATTATTTATTGCTATTACAGGATTTTTAATTAAGAAAAATCCTCGTATTTATAGGATATTACATATTATTTTAACAATATTATTTTTTGTTTATTTATTTATAACTATTACATTTTTTAAATAACAAGGCATAGAGAGGCACAAATGAAAAAAAGAATTACATCAATACTTTTATTATTAATTATTTTAATATGTTGCTCACAAAATGCAATTAGTGTAGCAGCAGTTGATTTTCAAAATATTTATAAGGAAGGAACATATGAAGTTAATAATAATATTGTAAAAATAGATTCAGATGAAGCTTCAGTAGCTAGGAAATATGTTAATGAGAAAAGTATTATAGAAATATCAGAGGAAGGGATATTAACCACTATAACCTTTAATCAAAAGACATTAATGAGTAATATAAAGGTAAAAGTCAATGGAAAAGAGACTGAGTATATTGAAGAAGATGTTAGTGATAAAGAATTAAGTATAAAATTTAATTTAGATTCTTTAGAAGATTCTATTGAGATAGATTTAAAAGTGAATGCAGGAATAATTAACATGGATGTAGCCTTTAGGGTTAAAAATGATATAAGCAAAATTCCATTAATTTCAGATGAAAATATAGGATTACCAGAAGTACCAGATGATACAATTGTTGAACCTGAAGTTAGTATTCCAAGTAATCCAGTAGTAGTAGAAAAGCCAGTAATATCAGATAGTAGCAGTCATGTAGTTTACTCAGTTAAAAATGAAATAATAACTGATAGCCAGATAGGGTATTCTGCGGCAAGATCTGCAGTAAGTGTTAATTCATATTTAGAAGATATTAATGGTATACAGTATATAACTATAGGTTTGTCTAATCTTGATTATATGAGCAATATCAGGGTGGAAATAGATGGAAATAAAATTGGGTATGAAGTTTTACGTAAGGATGAAAATAATAATACAATGGATATTAGGTTTATGGTTTCATCTATTAATAGCAATGTGAAGATAACCGCATATATAAATATGATAGGGATAGACATTTCTTTTGGTATAGATTTCTTAGAAGATACTATGGAAATAATAAAGAATTCAGAAATAAGCAAGCCATTGGCACAAAAATCTTCTGAGGCTGTAGCATATATGAATTATACAGATACTAATTTAGAGGATGTTAATGAGGAAAAAGAAATTGAAGGAGAGCTTGAAGTCAGAAGCTACTTTAAAAGATATACAATAGAAAATGATATTATAAGTGACAGCATAATTGGTAAAAACATGACTCGCAAATATTTGGATAAAATATCCATATTAGAGGATATAGATGACAGGCTATATCTTACCATAAAATTTACTGGTAGTGATGCTATGGATAATATTAGAATCATGATTAATGAAAAAGAGGTTGATTATTCCGTTGTAGCAAAGGATGAAAGTAATGGGTTATTGGCATTAAGATTTGAAATTACAAATATTAATGATGACATTAGAGTATATATGAAAATCAAGGCTGTAAATATGAATGTGGATTTTGGGATAGACCTTTTAGAAGATACAATGGTATTAGTTGAAGAAGGACAAGCTTCACAGATTAATGAAAATAATAATAAGGTTCTTAATAAGCTAATGGAGAATAGTGAGGGAAGTAACAATAAGACTATTATCTTATTAACTGCAGCTATTACAGCAATAATAATATTTATAGTTGAAGGTATTGTTTTTATTATTATTAGAAAGGGTCGTGTACTAAAGGGATGAAAAATATATTACAAAAATTAATAATAGCATATATTATATTGTAATATCTATTTGCACTGCATACAAATCTACAGTACAAACTGAGCAGGCCAATAAATACTTAATTTATGGAGCCGGGCCTTTTAGGCAACAGGAATAAACCTGTGGGACAGTAATTTGTTCTACAGGTATTTTTTTGCCTTTAGAACAATATGTCTGGATATTAATGCATTGCCATAAAGTTAATGCATGGAGGTAACTTTTATGACAGTATTAAAAAATCAAAAAATAATAGGTTTAACAGAAGAACAGGTAGAAAAAGCGCGGGATAAATATGGTAAAAATCAGCTTACAATAGAGAAGGATTGTAGTATTTTTAAGAAAATAGTTGAAGTATTGAAGGAACCAATGTTTATTTTATTACTTATTACTGCCACTATTTATTTCATTTTAGGAGAGCCTAGGGATGGAATAATAATGTTGATTTTTGTGATTTTTATTATAGGAATTGATGTCATCCAAGAATGGAAAACTGACAAAAAATTGGAGGCACTTAAAGATCTATCAGCCCCTAAAATTAAAGTTATTCGAAATGATGAAGAGCAAATAATTAATAGCAGTGATTTAGTACCTGGAGATGTAATGATTATTATAGAAGGAACTAAGATTCCTGCAGATGGAATAATATTAAAGGCTAATGACCTTTGTATAGATGAATCAACTTTAACAGGAGAAGCTGAATGTATTTGGAAGGAGTGCTTAGAAAAAGATAATAAAGAGTATTGGAAGAAAAATTATTGTTATGCAGGTACATTGGTTAAGCAAGGAATTGGATATATTAAGGTGGATAAAATAGGTGTAAATACTGAATATGGGAAAATAGGATTTTCTATTGCAAATGCTAATAATCATAACAGTAGTCCTTTGCAGAAACAAACAGGGAAATTAGTAAAAGTTTGTTCATATATAGCAGCAATACTATTTCTATTAGTATGTATTTTTACATTTATAGGAACAAGGGATGAATTATTAAAGGATAGAATAATTGAAAGTATATTAGCAGGAGTTACCTTAGCTATGGCTATGATACCAGAAGAATTTCCAGTAGTAATGACAGTGTTTTTATCAATGGGGGCATGGAGATTGGCACAAAAGAAATCTTTAGTTAGAAAATTGTCATCTATTGAAACCTTAGGTGCAATATCAGTTTTATGTGTTGATAAAACAGGAACAATAACAATGAATAAAATGGAAGTCACTGAAATATGGAGCTTACATGGTGATAAGGAAAATACAATAAAGGTTATGGGGATGGCATGTGAAGAAGAGGCTTACGATCCAATGGAAAAAGCTATGTTAAGGTTTTGTGAGGCTAATAATCTTTCATCAAAAGAGTTATTTAAAGGCAAGCTAATTAAAGAATATTCATTTACAAATGAAAGAAAAATGATGGCACATATTTGGAAAGAAAATAATTTTATTATGGTAACGGCTAAAGGATCTCCAGAAAAAATTATAGAACTTTGTAAATTAGATAGAAATGAAAGAAATAAAATACAAAATAAAGTATATAAAATGTCACTAAAAGGATTAAGAGTTTTAGCAATAGCACAACAGATAATTGAGAAAGAAAGTAGTATTCCAAATGAAATAGAGGATTGTAAGTTAGAATTTTTAGGATTGGTAGGTTTACAGGACCCACCAAGAGAGCATATAAATATGGAAATTAATAAATGTTTAAAAGCTGGTATTAAAGTTGTTATGATAACAGGGGATAATGGAATAACCGCAAGGTCAATAGCTAGTAAAATAGGAATTAATAATAATGATAAAATTATTACTGGTGATATGATAAATAGTATTAGTGATGAAGAATTAAGAGAATTGGTTAATGAAGTTACTGTTTTTTCTAGAGTAGTTCCTGAGCATAAAGTTAGAATAGTAAAGGCTTATAAATATAGTGGAAAAGTAGTTGCTATGACTGGTGATGGAGTTAATGATGCACCAGCACTAAAGTATGCTGATGTTGGTATTGCAATGGGTAAAAGCGGATCACAAGTATCAGCAGAAGCAGCGGATTTAATTTTGTTAGATGATAATTTTTCAACTATTGTAGAAACAATAAAAGATGGGAGAAGAATATATGAAAATATAAAAAAAGCAATAGCCTATATATTTACTATTCATATTCCAATAGCATTTTCAGCATTGTTAGGCTCCATATTAGGAATATCATCATCAAATTTATTCTTACTGCCAATTCATGTGGTTTTATTAGAGCTTATAATTGATCCTACCTGTTCAATTATTTTAGAAAGACAGCCAGCTGAAAAGGATATAATGATAGGGAAGGCTAGAGATCCTAAAGAAAATATTATATCTTATAAAACATTAATTAAAAGTTCTATTCAGGGAATAGTTTTATTTATAGCATCTTTTGGAACTTATTATTGTTGTTTGATAAATAATTTAGGTGCAGATGTTTCAAGATCTATGGGGCTTTGTATTATTATAATTTCTAATTTGCTTTTAGTTCATGAAAATAGTTCAATGACAGAATGTATTTATAAGAATATTAATTTGTTTTTCAAAGATAAGGTGATGTTTTTTATTTTATTAGCAACAATTTTGGGGATTGTTAGTATTTTATATACTCCGTTATCTAGTATTTTTAATTTAGCTCCTTTAAATTTCATTCAAATAAGTATTTCATTTATTATAGCTACCATTTCAATTCTATGGTATGAAATAGTAAAAATTATTAATATTAATAAAAATAAATAAGGATGTGTTTTAAACACATCCTATTTCCATTGAATCTATGTAAGTAGGCTTAAAATCAATTGAGTATCCATTAAATACCATAGCAGTTCCTGGTTTGTAATTAGCACCAGGATTAAAAGCATATGGGAATTGATTATTTTTACCATCATTAAAGATTACTTGAGTATTCTCATTTTGCCATTCTAAAGGTAAATCTAAATAAAAATTATTATTTGATATTTTATTCATTTTTACTCCAGGCCAATAAGATAGAATTTTGTCGCCAGAATAAATATAGGCATATACTTCATTATTCCAATTATTTATATTTTCAGCATAAATATATCCTTCTTCATAATCGGATACATATGTATTATTAAGATTAAAATCATATTTAATTTCAGAAATTTCGTATATAACTAATACTGATTTACCACAGATTTCTGTAGATAAATGTCCATTTTGAACATAAATTTTTTCTCCTGAAATTCTATCTTTATATGTACCATCTTTTAAGTTTGTTTGAGTATTTATAAAAGATGTGTTATTGCTTAAGTTCACTATTACTACTCCTGAATCTCCACGTTCAATTTCAAATATAGTATTATTATTAAGAATTCTAATATATTCGTTTTTACCTGCAAAATGATTATGAAATTTATTAATTGCAGAAACCATTGGATCTTTCCATGAAGGATTTCCAGGACCACCTATTGTTCCATTTAGCCCATCTGTTGGTCGTACATAATAAAGAGGAATTGTATCAGCTCTAGAAGCTACAATACACCAAGCAAGTTTTATATCTAAATCAGAAATATTGTTAGACTTCCTACCATAGTCACCAGCGTATGTGTCATGTGATTCAACCCAAGTAATTAAATTTTTAGGTAAATCATTTCTTGTATAGTTTTGTGCAAGAGCAGCATTACAATTTAAAACAGAATCAATAACGTTCCAGCCGTAAATATTATCAGTTACTCTAATATATTTTGTATAATTCTTTATATCAGTACCACATTCATTTAATATTTCACCATATATAAATGAATCAGAATTTTTAGATTTTATGCCAGATGTTACTCTAGGCCAAAATTCACTAGAAACAGGGTCAGTAGGTAATTCGATGTGTTTTGCAGCATCAAAGCGAAAACCATCAGCACCTAAGTCTTGTAAATAATTTAAAAAATCTATAATTAAGTCTTGTAATTCTATATTTTTAGTATTCAAGCCAGGCATGCCTATAGCACCTTGAGTCATTGAAACTCTATCATAATCATTATTGTTAAATGCACCATAAGATTCTTCAAGCCAAAAATTGTCATTATCTTTTAAGTAATGAGGAATTTTATCAAATCTGTCCCATTTAGCATGATTACCTTTTCCAGAGTTATTTGCAAGGTGATTTGTAACTACATCTACAATTATTTTAATTCCATATTCTTTTGCTTTTTTGCACATTTCCTTAAAATCATTGGCAGTACCTAATACATTTCCAACAGTAAAATCTATTGGTTGATAAAACTGCCACCAATCATAAGTTCTAGAGAAATTACCACCTTTGTTAGGTTGAACTGGAGAAACTTGAATGGTTGTGAAACCAGCTTCTGCAATTTCCCTTAAATTATTAATAACATCTTTATAATACCAATTCCATGCATGAAAAATAACGCCATTTTCACATTTATCTGCTAGCTCATAAGAATCCTTTTTTAGCTTTTTATATTCATTCATTGAAACAATATTTAAAGGTTTCATTTTATTTAAAGGTAAATTAGATAATGTTTCGAAATTATTATTTTCAGTTATTCCTAACAATTTAGTTCCCTCCTTTGCTTAGAAAAGCTTTACAAAATGAAATAAATTTTTAACTTCTAATTATTGATATACTATTATTATACAACAAAATGTAAATAATTCAAGAATTTTATTAACAAATTGTTAACTTATGTTAATATATAGATATTTTAAGGAGATAAATTGTAACAATTTATTCAAATATAGACAATAATAAGGTTTTGGAGTAATTATTTTTTTCATGATATAATAAAAATAATTTTTACAGCTATTTAGGAGAAATTATGGATAATCAAAGATTTATAGAAGCAATAAAAAAAACAGAGAGTGACTTAAATAAAAGTGGAGGAATAGGAACTTTAGGAGAAAAAACTTTACATGCAGTTCTTAAAAATTACTTTGAACCTAATATTAATAACCAAGAAATCAAGGTGGGTTCAAAGTATGCAGATATAGTGAATGATAATGGAATAATAGAAGTTCAAACTAAGCAATTTAATAAGCTTCGAAAAAAACTAGAAACTTTTCTTCCTAAATATAAGGTTACATTAGTTTATCCCATTGCATTTATGAAGTTTATATATTGGGTTGATGAAGATACGGGAGAAATTACAAAAGGAAGAAAATCACCTAAAAATGGACAAGCCAATGATGCTTTTTTAGAATTATATAAAATAAAGAACTTTTTAAAGGATGAGAATTTAAAAATATGTATTGTTTTACTTCATATAGATGAGTATAGAAGTTTAAATGGATGGAGCAAGGATAGAAAAAAAGGTTCTCATTGCAAAGACAGGATTCCTTTTAAGATAGAAAAAGAGATTATGATTAATTCAATTTGTGATTATAGCAGTTTAATTCCAAAGAATATTCCAGAAGTATTTTCAAGCAAAGATTATAGTTTAGGAGCAAAGATAAAAAGAAGTACAGCTCAAACTGCTCTTAATATATTAAATTATTTAGATATTGTGGAAAGAGTAGGGAAAAAAGGGAACTCCATTTTATATAAAATAAAATAAGGATAAAATATTTCCTTGGAAATATTTTATCCTTTTATAGTTCTAATTTTGAAAAATTATGCAAGATTTTTAGAATCTTCAATAGATAATATTTTATCTTCAGTGTCAATATCGACAAGAGGTGTTTTAAGTTTCCTTGCCAAAAGTACTGCAATAATTGGGAATATTAATAATGTAGAAAGTGCTGAATGTATTCCAAAATTATCAGAGATAATACCTAATAAAGGGGAAACTAAGCCTCCCATAGTAACACCTAAGCCAAGGGTAATTCCTGAGGCTAAACCTACATGATTAGGTAAATATTTTTGCCCTAAAGCAACCATTGGACTATAAGGGGAATATAAAGCTACACCTGTAGGTATTAGCAATAAAGCTGCTATAGTAGGATTTTTAACATTTAAGAATACTAGTAATAGTGGGAATAAGCAAGCATAACCAGTAATTATAATTTTCTTATTTCCTATCTTGTCAGCAAGTTTTCCTGCAAATAATGTTCCAATTGCACCTACAATTATTAATGCAGATAAAGCAATACTTCCTTCAGCTTCTGATTTGCCGAATTCATCCATCCAATATAAAGTTAAAAAAGTATTAAGGCCAAAGAAAATTACTGAACGGCAAAGAAGTGTTAATGTTAATCTTCCAAAAGAACGCCATTCATCAGGTGATTTTCTGTTAACATCAAGAACCTTTTTTTGAACTTTATTATCTGTACTCATAGAAGAATTTGAAAAATTTTTTGTTTCTACTAAGAGAACAATTCCCATAACAATGGCAGGAATAGCTAAAATTATAGTACCTTTTAATCCAAAGAACATTAATAATGTAGTTGTTAATATAGGGCCAACAGCAAAACCTATATTTCCACCAGCAGCAAATATGCTAACAGCAGAAGTCTTGTTTTCTCCTGCAAATTTGTTTGTTAATCGAGCACCTTCTGGATGAAATAAAGCAATGCCTATACCGCTAAGAGCAATTAGTAAAAAAATACCTACATAGTTTGAAATAACACCTGAAAAACCAATACCTATTCCTCCAAGTAAAATACCTGTGCCTAAAGCCCAAGGTACTGAAATTTTATCAGAATAAACTCCGAAAATTGGTTGTATAATTGAAGAGCTGGCATTAGCAGCAAAGATGAGAAATGCAGCAGCTGCATAGCTTATGCCTTTGTCTGCAATTAAAAATGGTAACATAGCAGGAACAGCACCTTGATAAATATCTGTAACTAGATGGCCTGCTCCAAAAAGTTTTACGTATTTTTTGTTCATATATATTGCCTTCTTTTTATGTAATTTAAATTTTATAATATTGTAAAATTTAGTTAAGTTTATTATCATTATATCAATAAGAAAATGATATTTAAAATATTTTAATAGAATAGATTTATACCTAAAAGATATAGATAGAGGTGAATTTATGGATATAAGGCAATTAAAATATTTTTTAGCAATTGCTGAAGAGGGGAAAGTTACTAAAGCTGCTAAAAGACTTAATATGTCACAGCCACCATTAAGTAAGCAATTAAAATTGTTAGAAGAGGAATTAGATGTTATATTATTTGATAGGAACAGTAGAAACCTTGAATTGACAGAAGCTGGTATTATTCTAAAGAATAAAGCAGAACAAATTATGCAACTAGTGGATTCAACAAAAAAGGAACTTAAAAATTATAATAAAGGTATAGAAGGAACATTAGGAATAGGTACAGTTTATTCATCAGGAATAACTATTCTACCAAGTAAGATAGCAGAATATAGAGAAAAATATAGCAATATTGATTTTCAAGTTTGGGAAGGAAATAGTTTTAGAATTATTGAATTATTAAATAATGGAGTTATTGACATTGGTTTTGTTAGAGAACCATTCAACTCAAATAAATTCAATAGCATTGTTATTAAAGATAATTTAGGTAATAATTTAAATGATCATTTTGTAACAATTGGGAACAATTCTATTTATGGTTCAAAGCATAAGGATACTATCAATTTAATTGAATTGAAGAATATACCATTAATATTAAATCGTAGATATAATGAAGTAATAACAATAGCATGCAATAAACAAGGATTTAGACCTAAGGTAGTAATAGGAAACGATGATACTATGTCTTCATTAAGTTTAGCAAGAGAAGGTATAGGTATAGCTATATTACCATTAACGGCTACAAGCTTTCAAAAAGATTTTAATTTTGATATTAGAAAAATAATTAATCCTTGTATTGAATCTAGACTTAATTTAATTTGGCCGAAGAATAAGGTTATGTCAAAAATAGTACAAAATTTTATTAATATGTTTTTAAATAAATAAAAATAGGAGGAGACAGATGTTTTCAAAAGAGGAACTTTTGGTAATTGAAGATGCTTTAAAAATTGCCGATAAGGAATATATTGATTTAATTGATAAAAATAAGAATAATAAGAATAAAATGGTTGGGTATAATAGAAAGCAAAAAAAGCTATGGTTAGTGCAAAACAAGTTAAAAAAATTATTAGAACAAGATAATAATAAATAAATTGGATACATTTTATTAACAAAGGTTAACTTTTACTACATTTAATTGAATAGTACTCCGCATTCCAATATAATAATAATATACAAGTAAATTATTATTAGACGTAAGGAAAGAGGTGTATTTATGGGGAAGGTAAAAGTAATGATAGTTGATGATTCTCCTTTTCAGATAGCTTTATTAAAGGAAGCATTAGAAGAAAATGGATTTGAAGTAGTTGGAGAAGCAAAATCATTAGAGGAAGTTACAAGTCAAGTGGCAAAAGTGAAACCAGATATTGTTACTATGGATATGACAATACCAGGTACTGATGGTTTTGAATGTTCTAAAGCAATTTTTAATATTGATGATAAAATTAAAATTGTATTTGTTAGTTCAATGATGGATGATGAACTTATAAGAAGGGCAAAGAAAGAAGGTATTTCTGGATATATACAAAAACCAGTAGATTCTGAAGATTTAGCATTATTAATTAATAGAGTAATGGATGATGAGTCAAATTATGATGAGCTAAAGGGGCTTTATCCAGGAATATTTAGAGAAGCTATATTAAATGTGTACAATAAATTATTAAAAATAGTACCTGAAATTATTAATGAAAATTATGATAATGGGCTTATAGAAAGTCAAGGAGTTTCTATAGTTATGGGTATTACTGGCAAGTATTCTGGAAGGGTTTTATTAGATATGTCAAATGAAACAGCAGAAAAACTTGCAGAGGCATTATTAAATAAGAAAATTACTGATGAAGAACAGATTCTTAATGTGATTACTGAAATAGCAAATATGTACGCGGGTAATGCTTGCTCAATGGTTAATAAGAAGAATAAAATTTTTGGATTAAGAGTTGCACCACCAACTACTTTTTATGGTGAGTCAATTAATGTGTGTAATGCAGAATTAGAGAATATGTATACAACAAAAGTAAAAACTCAATACGGAGAACTACTTATAAATGTAGGCTTTAGAAGAGGTGAAAAACAATGGATGCAAATCATATAAATGCAGTTATAGAATCTTTTATGAATGTTATGCCTCAATTAGGATTGACTGATGTGAAAAGAGAGGATGTTAGCCTTAAAGGTAGATATATAAAAAGTCCTGGAGTTGTAATTATTTTGGGTATTGTTGGAGATATTAAAGGTAATATTATTTATGGAATTGGAACAGAAGATGCTAAGAAAATAGCATCTTGTATGATGATGGGAATGCCAGTAGAAGAATTTAATGAATTAGCCCAAAGTGCAATTTCAGAATTAACTAATATGTTAACAGCTACTGTAGCTACTAATTTTTCAAAGCAAGGTATTAACGTTAATATTTCAACACCAACTCTTGTTTATGGAGAATTTACTGCTAATGCAAGTACAGAGAAGGTAATATGCGTTGGAATATCAGCAAATGGAATGAGAATAGATGCTAATATTTCTTTAGAAAAGAGTCTGTAAAATATAAATAGAATATATAGAGATGAAGGAAAATTGCAAAATCTTCCTTCATCTTTTTATTTTTGAGTTATAATTAATGAATATTATTAAAATATGAGGTGGATTCATGATAAATGATATGTTGTTAAGAAGAAATGATGATAACTATATAAAAGCCCATTTTAAGGATTTAGAAAGTGATTATATAGAAAAAATAATGGAGCTACAAGAAAATGTATATAATGGCTTAGAAGACAAAGATTTGTTTGTGAAAAGTGACAAAAGGAGCTTTTTAGAATGTATAGAAGGCAAGGGGAGAATAATTGGATGTCTAACAGAAGAAGATGAGTTAATAGCAATAGGAGTATATATTAGATATGGTATGGATAAGGAGAATTATGGCTACGATTTAAATATAAGTGAAAAAGAATTACTAAAAGTAGCACAAATTGAATGTACAATAGTGAAAGAAGAATATAGAGGAAATAGGTTACAAAAAATAATTTGCAATGAGTTGGAAATAATAGCCAACAGTGATAAAATGAAAATAATAAGTGCCACTGTTTCGCCTAAAAATAAGTACAGCTTAAATACATTTTTATCTTTGGGATATAAAATTGAAAATGAAAAAGAGAAATATGGTGGTTTCTTAAGGTATGTTTTGAGTAAGAATATTCAATAGGAGGAATATATGAAAAAGTATTTAGATTTATTTTTGGGATTGATAATAATTATCTATTGTATAGTAATAAATATGATAAGTACCGGCAAGATAGCATTTTCAACCCCTTTAATTGGATTTGGATTTATATTAATAATATTTCATTTTATTAAAGAAAGAATTAAAGTGGAAAATAAATTGTTAAAATTCATAAAAATAGTAATAGCTATAGGAATAAGTGTAATAATAATTTTAGAGATTTGTATAATTGCTTATCCAAAACATAGCAAGGAGAATTCAGATTATTTAATAGTTTTAGGAGCTGGCCTTAACGGAAGCACTGTTAGTCAGACTTTAAAAGATAGAATAAATGTAGCTATAAAATGTATTGATGAATATGGAAATGACGGCTATATAGTAGTTTCAGGTGGACAAGGGAAGAATGAGGATATATCAGAGGCTGAAGCTATGAAGGAATATTTATTAAGTAATGGAGTAGAAGAGAATAAGATTATTATAGAGAATAAATCTTCAAATACCTTTGAAAATTTAAAATTCTCTAAAGAAAAAATAGAAGAACATAGTGGAAAAAACATTAAAGATATTAGTGTAAAAATAGTAACAACAGATTTCCATAGTTTTAGGAGTAAAATATTATCTATAAAAAATGGTTATGGAGAGGTAAAATTATCTTCAAGCAATACAATTGGATACTTAATACCAATTTATTATTTAAGGGAATCTTTTGCTTTAGTAAAAAGTATAATTTTTGATTAAGTTAGTCTCTACATTAGTTAGTTGACCTTAACTGACCTTTAAAAATGTATTTATAAAGAAAAATGAATAAAAAATATAAAAAGAGGTAAAAATATGTTAAAAAGAGATTATAAGAAAGAAATAGAAAATGGTTTAAGAATTGTAAATGAAAAGATTGATGAAGGAATATTAAGTAATGATAAAAATAGTGCATCAATAGTAATAGAAGAACAATTAAAAGCCTTAGTAGGATTAAATATAGAAACAATATCCACATTATCCTTTCAAAGTGTTAAAGATATTATTACAAGGGAAAATGAATTTAATTTTGAAAAATATATTGCTTTAGGTGAATTGTTAAGATTACAAGGAAAGCTAGATATACATTTTAATGAATTGGCTGAGGGGTTATTTTATTATTTAAAGGCTTTAAAATCCTTTATAGAAGCGAAAGAAGAAGATGGAGACTTAGAAGAGAACATATTAATAAATATGGAAGAAATTAATGAAGAAGTCTCTAAATATGAATTAGATTATGATGATAGTATTGCTTTATTCAAGAGTTATGAAATAACAGGTAAATATGATAAGGCAGAAGATATTTTATATGAACTAATAAATACGGCTGAAGATAAAGAAGAGGTTATTTCATTAGGGGTGAATTTTTATAATAAAATAATTAATTTGTCAGATGAAGAATTAAGTAAAAGCAACTTTTCAGTGGAAGAAGCTAAGGAAGGTCTTAATCAAATAAAAAAATATACCTCATAAATCAACTGATTTAGAGGTATAAATAGATTATTCTATACTGCTAAAAATTATTTTTTCTAAATCTTCATGAAGATTAATTTCTTGCTCTTTTGATAGAGAGGAAACATCTACAGATGGGTGTATTGTTACAGTTACATTTGAAGGTACAATTCTTCCATTGTTAGCTTCATATAACTTATATGAACCATCTATAGTTATTGGGACTATTTTAACTTTAGCTTTTGTAGCAAGTTTAAAACTACCAGCTTTAAATTCTCCATGTGGTCCACCTTTACTTCTAGTACCTTCAGGGAATATAACCATTGAATGACCTTCTTTTAAAATATTAACACCTTCAACAATGGCTTGGGCAGATTTACGTAAATTGCTTCTATCCATAAAAATGCAGCGTATATATTTCATCCAAAGTGAAACTATAGGAACTGTTTCAAGTTCTTTTTTAGCAATAAACCCTTTAGGTACATTTATTATGCTCATAAGTAGTGGTATATCAAAGTCACTTTGATGATTTGATACAAATAAGACAGTTTCGTCTTTGGGTATGTTATCTAAACCATTTACTTTGATTTTTGCACCACTTATTTTCATTATAAAACGTGCCCAAATGTAAGATGTCTTATGTATTAGCATAGTTCTTTCAGTATATTTTTTTCTTAAAGAAAGATACTTAATTTTTATAGGCGCTATTAATGATAGTATTAAGCTTAATACTACACCTATATAAAATAAAATTGTTCTTATCATAGTGTTTCATTCCAATCTATAATGTTATTCATATTACAGTATATTATATTACTTTGGAAAATAAAAGTAATATAATGTTAATGGTATGATAGGTTTTGAAATTATTATGAAATAATATATAATGGCATTATTAATAAATATACAATTAATTTGGAGGAAAAGATGAGCGTAAAAATAGTAACAGACAGTACGAGTTATTTACCTGAGGAATATATAAATGAATATGATATCTCAGTAGTTTCATTAAATGTATTGCTAAATGGCAAAAGTTATAGAGAGGTTGAACTCACAAACGAAATATTTTATAGAGAAATGAGTGATTCATCAGAAATACCAACATCTTCTCAACCTAGTGTAGAAGAAATATTAAAATGTTTTAAAGATATTGCTAAGTCAGGAAATGATATAGTGGGGGTATTTATATCCTCAAAGATGAGTGGTACATATTCAACAGCACACTTAGTTAAGGAAATGGTTTTGGAGGAATATCCAGAAAGGAAAATAGAAATTATTGATTCAACAACAAATTGTATGGAAATGGGATATCAGGTCTTGCAGGGAGCAAGAGCTGCTAAAGAAGGTAAGGATATTAAAGAAGTTGTTAGTATTATTAATGAAACAATAAATTGTAGCAGATTTTTATTTACTCCGGAAACTTTAAAGTATTTAAAAAAGGGAGGAAGAATAGGAGGAGCATCTGCTTTATTTGGAACAATTCTAAAAATAAATCCAATATTAACTGTTGAAAATGGAGTAACTACTGTTTTTGATAAGGTTAGAACAAAGAAAAAAGCAATAGAGGTTATGGTAAATAAAGTGATGTTAGATTTAAGGGAAAAAGGAATAGAAGAAGTAATTGTTCATCATATAAACTGCATAGAAGAAGGTAGAGTCCTTGCGAATTTATTAAAAGAAAAACTTAATTTAGATGTTAAGGTTCAGTCTATTGGACCAATAATTGGGTTACATGTTGGACCAGGGAGTATAGGAATAGCATATTATACAAAAAAATAAAAAAATAATTAATAATTAAGAGTATCTTAAGATTAGTATATTACAATAAGTATTATCAAAGTCTACTAATAAGAAGGAAAATTAGAATGGAATGTAAAAAAGATAATTGTGTAAATGCAGTTCAAAAAGAGAATAATAACATAAATGGTTTTTTAGGACTTACAGATAAAGAAGTTCGTGAAAGAGTTATTCGTGGAGATGTGAACAAAATTCCTAAAGCACCTTCGAGAACAATAGGTCAAATGATTAGAGCTAATTTCTTTAACATTTTTAATGCTATAAATATAGTGTTAGCTATAATAGTTTTAATTGCTGGCTCTCCTAAAAATACAATATTTGCTATAGTTATTATAGTAAATAGTGTTATTGGAGTTTTACAAGAGTTAAATGCAAGGAAAACATTAGAAAAGCTATCAGTTTTAAGCATGGCTCATGCAACTGTTATAAGAAATGGTAAGAAGAAGAATATTTCTGTGGAAGAGCTTGTAATTGATGATGTGGTATATCTTAATTCTGGGCAACAAATACTGGCTGATTGTGAATTAGTTAAAGGTGATGAAATTGAAGTTGATGAATCAATGCTATCAGGAGAAGCTGATCCTATTCCTAAATCTGAAGGAGATCAATTGTTATCTGGAAGTTTCGTAGTTGCAGGGGAAGGGCTTGCCACAGTAACAGAGGTAGGTGGAGAAACATATTCATCACAATTAGCAGAAGAGGCAAGAAAGTTTAAAATAATAAATTCAGAATTACAATCTTCAATAAGCAAAATAATTAAAATCTTATTATGGATTGTAGGTCCTATGGGAGTAATATTAGCATTTACTCAGATAAAATATGCAAATGTAGGTTGGAGGGAATCATTAATTGGAGCGGTTTCAGGGATTATTGGAATGATTCCTGAGGGATTAGTGTTATTAACAAGTGCAACTTTTATAGTATCTGTTGTAAAATTGGCAAAATATAAAACCTTAGTTCAACAACTATCTGCAACAGAAGTTTTAGCAAGAGTGGATGTACTTTGCATGGACAAAACAGGCACAGTTACAGAAGGAAGGCTAAAATTATCAGAAGTAATTCCTATAGGAAATGAAACTTGTGAAGATATAAATAAGGCATTAGGAATAATTTCGCATAATTTGCCAAGCAAGAATCCAACTCAACTTGCCATATTAGAAAAATATGAAGATGTAAAAGATATAAATATATTAGAGAAAGTTCCTTTTTCCTCAAGAAGAAAATGGGGTGGAATAAGTGTTCAGAACTTTGGAAGTTGGATACTTGGAGCACCAGAAATAATACTAG
>JAAYPK010000050.1 GCA_012519845.1 Clostridiales bacterium | reverse complement strand
TTATTGAAACCATATATCCTCTCTGATTTCTCAATTACTATATATACCTTATAATAATTGAAAGAATAGTACTTTCCCCAATAGTACTATTTAATATGAGCTATTAATATATATTTAACAGGTGTCCCTTATATAATAATATATTTTTATGCTGCTCATTATATTTGTACACATAAATGCAAATTTACTACATGAAAAGTCGCTATTTTAAAGAATTAACTTAATATGAGAAAAAAAGTATTTATTTTAATTTTTTGTTAATTCTCTTAAATTAATTTAGAATATTCAGAATATTATGATATAATTAACATAAGGAGGTGATAATATTAATAAACTAGTAGCAAAACAAATTGAAGTAATATCAAGAAATGCAAACATTCATGATGAATACCAAATTGATAGAATACGATACGGGCTTGAATGCTTATATTCAGAAATAAGTAAATTTATTGTATTATTTATTTTATCGATGGCATTAGATACCTTAGACTACTTCATTATAATACTGTTGCTATTAGTTATTCGTAGCTTACTTGGAGGTAGTCATTGCAAAACTTATTTATCTTGTTTGCTAACATCAGTAGCACTATTTATTTCAATTATAATATTAAGTAAAATAATTTATCCAATTTCTATTTTTTATCAAAGTATTATTTTTTTATTACTTTCAATATTAGTATTAACAAAACAAGATAAACAGTTAGAAACTAGACCTAAAAGGTCAAAAAACTATAGACTTATTCAAAAAATAATTGCTTTAATTTTTTTATTAATTATTCTGATTATTTCTAATAGTTTTTTTGATTATAATTTGATTAATTGTACAGTATTAACAAGTATACTAATTTTAGCAAATTATATTTTAGGAGGAATGAATTATGAAAATTAAAAATTTTATAGCAAAATATCTTTCTAATTTCTTACTTCTTGTTTCTATTGTAGTATTAAATGATAACTCTTGGCTATTTTTAGGTGAAGCAAAACCACCAAAAGATGTGTTAGATAATAATAGTAAATTCTAAATAATTATCTTTAATAAATAGTTGAATCTCACCATTGTGACTTTCAACTATTTTTTTTACTGTAAATAAACCATACCCTCTATTTTTTCCTTTACTTGACGTACCTTTATTAAATATCTTATTTAAATCAATATTAGTATCTTTATTTATATTATTTCTAACAACAATCCTATACTTTTTGTTTTTATCTTTAGAAATATTAATAAATATATTCTTTTCATCTAATTTTTCTACTGCTTCTATTGCATTATTTAGAAGATTATTTAGTAATGTTGATAATTCATAATTTTGCAGTGAAGAATCTTCTAAATTACTTAAAATTGAATATTTTAAGCTAATATTTTTTATGGAACATTCTTGAATCTTATTATATAGAACAGCTTTAATAATTGTACTATCTATATACATTAAATCAGAATAATTATCTTGATTCTTAATTCCTTTAATATAATTGCCTACCTTTGTTTTTAAATCATCATTTCCCTCTAATTCTACAATTGAATTAAGTGTATTTAAATGATTTTTATATTCATGTTCATTTTCTCTAAACTTGTCCAAAAGTTCATCTATTACAACTTTATATTCTTTATTTATTTCCAATTTCTTTTTTTCCTCAAGTTCTAAAAAAATAAATCTATAACTATATATATTAACCACTGCCACCATAACTAATAAAAAGAAACACTCGAAATATATGGCATCAGAAAAGATTTTAGCATTACTACCAATTCTTATTATTAGCACAAAAAAAACTATATTAGCAATTAATACCCATACAATTCTATTTCTATTAATTATTCTCTCTATACTATTTATCTTACTTCTAATCTTACTTAAAAGAAAACCAACAACTATAAAACATATTATTGAACATGTTAACAAAAATACATTATTATCCTCTAGATTATAATTGGATAGTACCGGTAAATAAATTATTAGATATAACATAGCTTCGGAAATACTTAAAAAAATAATTGAAATAGCAAATTCTACACTACTTAGCATTATGTCTTTTTTATCTAATTTAGATATGGTAATACAACATATAATATAAGAAACTAAAAAAGGGTTATTGCTTATTCCATTTCTAAACTCTAATTGAAAAAGTATACCTGTAATAATTGACATTAGTAAATATATACTTATATTATTCTTCATCTTTTTATTAAAAATAATATTATAATATATAAAAGCGACTAACATTTCTAAAGTTGAAAAAATCAATGTCATTTTATGATAATACCTCCATAATATTATTTTTATATTTATATCCTAAAGGTATAGTGTCATTACAATTCCAAAAATATATATCAATAACTTTAGGCTTAACTTTTATTATCTTTTCAATATACTTCTTGTTTACAGCAAAAGCTTTATGACATTGAATTAATATGTCATTTCCAACTTCTTGAATTATCTTATTTAAGCCATACCCCTTTACTAATATATTTCCAGAGATTGTTTTAAGATTACAGTTTCTATTTGCATATTCTACATAAACTATATCTTCGCAATATATTTTCCTTTTAATGCAGCCATCAACACTTACCATTATGTATTTCCCTTCCTTTTCTTTAACATCTTCCTCAGGAGAAAAGGTTTGTATTATATTTTTTACATCTTCTTCATTGTAAGGCTTCACCAAAAAATCGTAACAATGAATTTCTTTAAAAGCTTCCATTATGTGTATAACATTATTGGTAATAAAAATAATTCCTGTGAGCTTGTACCTATTAATTTTTCTTAACTCTTTTGCTAAATCAATTCCTGACCCATCAATTAATTCTATATCCAAAAAAAATAAATTAATTTCTTTATCATTAGCAATCTTTATCCCTTCTTTGACTGTATCAGTATTATACACCCTACAATCAATAAAGCTCCGTTCAATCATTCTAACTAATGCTATCCTTTGTTCTTTAACGTCTTCAACCACCAATATATTCATATTTCTCCCCCCTGACTATCTTCTATATATTACATTTTTTTTATATTTTTATCAACTTAAAAGTAATTTTATGTAGTCAATTATCCCATTTATTCAAAAACTGTAAAAAACATACTTATTAATGTTATTATTTAATTATATATTCATTGTAAGGAGTTTGTTATGTATAAATTATTAGATAGTATCATTGATGATATAAATACGTCCTTTCCTGAAATAAAACTTATTTATATTAATGATACAATGAATTCTACTACACTTAAACATAAATTTAATTCTATTAATAACTCATCCTCTACTAAAAAATATTTTATATATGAAAATTATATTGAATATAATAATAAGGCACTTTCTTTAATTAATGAAAATTATAATGTTATTAATATAATACATAAAAAAAATGAAATTTTTATTTCTCATTTATTTAATAAACCCATGGATATTTCTGACTTATCAAGGAAAGAAATTTATTCTTATCCTGTTAATTATCTCCCTTGCATTCTTAAAAACTTATTAATTCTATTTACTATATCAGAATATAATTTAAATTTATTTTTTTCCATAATTTTGGATAATGAAAATATTTCAATAAATAAAATTTTATAAATAAAAAAAACTATCCAGTGTAAATTTGCACTGGATAGCCTTTTTTAAATTAATTTTATAAATGCCAAATGTCTTCGTTATATTGGGCAATTGTTCTATCAGAAGAGAAGAATCCTGCTTTACTAATATTTATAAGAACCTTCTTATTCCATGTATCTCTGTCTTCGTAATCCTTAAATACTATATCTTTTGTTTTAATATAATCTTCAATATCTAATAATGTCATAAACCAATCCTTGTTGATTAATTCTTGATGTAATCTTGTTAAGTTTTCTTTATCTCCAACTTTAATCATTTCATCACTAACTATAAAATCAACTAATTTCTTAATTTGTGGTTTTTCATAGAATTTTTTTGATACATAATCAGCTTTCTTATAATGTTCAATAACTTGTTCAGATGATTCTCCAAATATATAAATATTATCATCACCAACTAATTGATGAATTTCAACATTTGCTCCATCTTCTGTTCCTAAAGTTAATGCACCATTTAACATGAACTTCATGTTTCCAGTTCCTGATGCTTCCTTAGATGCAAGTGAAATTTGTTCTGAAACATCACAAGCTGGGATTAATTTAGATGCTTTTGTTACATTATAGTTTTCAACCATAACTACGTTTAAATACTTATTCACATCTGGATCATTATTAATAATTTCTTGTAAACATAAGATAGTATGAATAATGTCTTGTGCTATTATATATGCTGGTGCAGCTTTAGCTCCAAATATCATTGTAATTGGTGTAGTTGGTTTCTTTCCAGCTTTAATTTCTAAATATTTATTGATAATGTATAATACATTCATTTGTTGTCTCTTATATTCATGAAGTCTCTTTATTTGAATATCAAATATAGAATTTTCATTTATATCAAGTCCTTGAGTTTCTTTTAAGTATTTCTTTAATGCAATTTTATTTTCTTTCTTAATTTCATCAAGTTTATTTAAAACTGCTTTATCATTAACGAATTTTCCTAAATCTTCTAACTTATCTGCATTTTCCTTATATCCATCTCCAATAAGTTCAGAAATATAATTAGCTAGCTTATTATTACAATGTATTAACCATCTTCTAAATGTAATTCCGTTTGTTTTATTATTAAACTTTGATGGATAGATATCATAAAATGGCTTTAATTCTTCCTCTTTTAATATTTCAGTATGTAATGCAGCAACTCCATTTACACTGAATCCATAGTGAATATCCATATGAGCCATATGAACTCTATTTTGATCATCTATAATATATACTTTTTCATCATCGAATTTAGCTTTAACTCTGTTATCTAACTCTCTAATTATTGGTAATAATTGTGGAACAACTTTTTGTAAGTATGCAATTGGCCATTTTTCTAATGCTTCTGCTAAAATAGTATGATTTGTATAAGCACAAGTCTTTGTTACTATTTCAATTGCTTCATCCATTCCAATTCCTTTTTCACCTAATAATCTTATCAATTCAGGAATAACCATTGATGGATGTGTATCATTTATTTGTACAACTACATGCTCATTTAATTTGTGTAAATCATATCCATTTTCTTCTGCTTCTAAAAGAATTAATTGAGCAGCATTACTTACCATAAAATATTGTTGATATATTCTTAATAATTCTCCTGCTTCATCGCTATCATCTGGATATAGGAATAATGTTAAATTCTCTTTAATATCCTTCTTATCAAAATCAATACTTCCTTCTTTTACTAAAGATTCATTTATAGTATCAATATCAAATAATCTTAATTTATTTGATGCATGATTGTAACCTGTAACATCTATATCATATAATGTTGATTTTAATGTAAATCCTCCAAATGGAACTTCAAAGCTAATATCAGATTTATTTAACCATCCTTCACTTGTTATCCAAGGATTCTTAACAGCTTTTTGTTTTCTATCTTCAAATATTTGTTGAAATAATCCAAAATGATAATTTAGACCTACTCCATCACCATTTAATCCTAATGTTGCAATTGAATCAACAAAACATGCTGCAAGTCTACCAAGACCACCATTACCTAAAGAAGGTTCTAATTCTACTTCCTCAATTTCAGTTAATTCCTTACCATTCTTAGCTAAAACTTTTTGCACTTCATCATATAATCCAAGATTAATAAGGTTATTTGATAATAACTTACCAATTAAGAATTCTGCTGAAATATAGTATAATTTCTTCTTTCCTTTATTTGTACCTTTTTTCTTAATGTCAGCTTTAGTCATTTCTAATAATGCTAAATAAATTTCTTCATTAGTTGCATCACTAATTGATTTTTTAAATCTCTTCTTTAATATTTCTTTTAAATTGTTTTCTACCATAAGTATATAACCCCACCTTAAAATTATTTTATTCTTTATTATTTTTTGCTTAAATAAAATTGTGGCCACTTAACAATTTGAATCATACTTTCGTTGTCTAAAAGTTAAGTAATATTTACGACGCAATTTTATTATATTAATTCTAATATATTTCTTTTGTTTATTTACTTACAATTTTGTCTATTTACTATCCTATTTTTAAAAAAACTATTTTTTATTTAAATTTTTGTCTTTTTATCACAAAAAAAAGCATACGATTACATTAATATAATCAAATGCTTTTAAAAATATTAATCTATTTAGTTTTTGGTTTTATTTTTATTTCTATGAAAGGAGTTGGAACACTAATTATTAATAATAAAATAATAGATGCAATTACGTATACTTTATCAACTACTATTAATCCAATAAATCTATTTAGAATTATCCCTGTTGCTAATATTGATCCAATAATAATCCAAGTAGAAAAATATATCTTTTGTTTTCCTTTCCATATGTCATTAATCTTTTGAGGTAAATCACTGACTATAGGGCAATCAATAAATATGCTACCTATTAATATCATTGTAATTGGAATTATTAAATTAATTGCTAAGGATTCTATGCTCATTTTATCTCCTCCAATCAATGTTTATTTTAATAATATTATATCATTTCTTGAAGAATTATTTTTT
>JAAYPK010000049.1 GCA_012519845.1 Clostridiales bacterium | reverse complement strand
TTTAATTCTTGGATGATTAGAAAAAAGAACGATCAAGAAATTACAAGAATGCAAGAAAATCCTAATGAGGCAGGAATTTCAATGTCAACATTAGTATGAATAAAAAAATAGTTACAATTAAAGACTTTTCAAAAGGATGCGAAACCGATGTAAATAAGGGTTCATTTTACTTTTCTCAAAACATAAAGTTTAATGGAAATCATCCATATATTATATCTGAAGACAAACTTTTTGAAGAAAAAGTAACAGATTTATTACATTTAAGAAAGATAATGGGTTCAACATATTTTAATAATATGCCATATGCTTGTAATATGGATGACTCAGGCAGCGGAGGAACAATAACTGGAGGATTATTAAGATATCAAGATCCTTGGGTTAATGCTCATACAAATACAAAAGGAGCAACTGTTGGAATATTTGGAGATAGTAATGTTGTAGGAGCAACAGAAACTGGAGTATTGTATTATATGTCTAATAATTATATAGGAAGATCAACTGATTTAATAAACTTTACAGATGATTGGCAGTCGCTTAAAGTTTCAAATAATTATAATCCAATGCCAATAACAAAGTTTTTAAAATTCATATGCTTTGCAAATATGAATTATTTAGCTATTTGGGACATTGGAGCATCTTCTTTCGATGACGACAGACTAATACTTCCAGATAGATATGTTATAAAATGGATGAAGCCAACAACAGATTATTTAATAATCGGAGCAAATCATCCTGTATTCGGTGGAATTATTGTATTATGGGATGGAATATCAACAACATATAATTCAGTAATTCAACTAGGATTAACAAAAACACTAGGATGCGATGTTCAAAATAATACTTGTTATATTATAGATGACGAGGGATGGATTTCTTCTCTTGCGGGTGGATCAACAGTAATAAATAAATTAGCAAGAATACCAGACACAGAAGATAATACAATTAACTTAAATATATATGCAGACGCAGTTAAGTTTTACAATGGAAAGCTTGTATTTGGAATGGCAAATTCTTATTCTTCAGTAGAAAAGAGATCAATGTATTGTGGTTTATGGGAATACGATCCAATAACAAACGCAGTATATTTCAAAAATACCGTTAGTAGTGGGGCTTGTTTTAATTATGCTACTGGTTATGGAATAGATCATATAAGATCTTTAATGGTAGATAGATCATTTAATCAAGATTTAAGAGTTGCATGGAATAATTATGAAGAAAGCTTTATAGATTGTAATAGAGATATCGGTAGAAAATCTTATTCAGAAGGAATATTTTTAATAACAAATTGGATAGATGGAGGAACTGCTACTAGGAAAAGATTCATGAAAGTCATCTTGAATATGATGAAAGAGCTTCCAAATGAATCTCAAGCAAAAATAGTAATTAAGTATTGCGATACAGAAAACATAAACAAAATAATTAAAGTAGCAAATGGAGGAGGTTCTAATTATTTTACATTAACAACATTAAATTCAATAAATATAAATGTAGGAGACGAAGTGCAGGTAGTCGGAGGAACTGGTGCGGGAAGAATAGTAAACATTATAAGCAAAGAATTAGACGGAACTAATTATAAGTTTACAGTTGATTCTTCTGGGGAAGCATTTTCTAGTACATCTGTACTTCTAATATCAGAATTTAAAGTTATAGGAGAACCAATCATCGGAAACGCATATTTTGAAAGTAGTAAACTATTAAAATTTCATTGTAGGACAAAGAAAATAAGATTAAAGGTATTATTATTTACTAGGTCAGGTTTTTCTGGTCAATTTGATGTTGGAATATCAGATATCTCGGCAATATTAGCAGAAGATAAAATTATAAAAATATGAACAACGAAGAACAAAAACAAACTCAAAATATATTAGACTTATTTAAAGATGTTCCTGTTATTAACACAGAACCAGTTGATCCTCCAAAACAAAAAACATCAATTATGTTATATGATGATGGATCAGCAAGAAAACTATATTTATACTTCAACGGAGCATGGAGGTATGTTGTGTTGACATAGAATTATATAAGCATTAAAATAAAAGAAAATGGCAGTAGATACAAATAAAAAATATATTCAAGACCCAAACAATCCGTATGCGTCTATACCA
>JAAYPK010000048.1 GCA_012519845.1 Clostridiales bacterium | reverse complement strand
TCATAAAAACTTACTCATAAAAAGAATTGCTGGTTTTTAACTTATATATCTGTTCAATTTTCAAAGACCAATTTTCGTCATTCTTAAGAACCTTACGCCCTCAAGCGACTTTCTTATCTTATCACCAATCAAAACTATTGTCAACAACTTTTTTAATTTATTTTTTATTAAATATTTCAGTTGATAACTGTTGTTTGCCTCAGCGACGTGTTTTATCTTACCACATATTTATTTATATCGTATTGTGTTTATACTCTTTAAAAGCGATTATATTGCTATTACTAATTTTTTCACTGTTTTTCTTTCATTTTAGTAGTAATGATACACCAGGTACAGTTTGAATTGAGATTCCCCACAATTTACATTATTTAGCGCTAAACTCCTCCCCCTATTACTGAATAATTTCTTAATATTCAATTGTAATCTACTTAATTATTATTTTATTATGCTATAATATACGAATAAATAATATGGTTCTGTGGCATATTTTTATTTAGTATTTTATAAAAATTAATTATTAATTATTAATAATGTAAATATATACTGCTACATAACCAGTAATATAAAAGGAGTTTTTTTATGAAATTTAAATCATTATTATTTAAAGGAATACTTTCATTAACTGTTATTTCATTAATAACAAGCACTATACCGGCAAAAATTTCTTATGCTGATTCCTTTAATGTTGTTACCTTAGGAGCAGACTTAACGGATTCTCAAAAATCAGAAATGTTAAATTATTTTGATGTAAGTGCAAATGATGTTAATTTATTAGAAGTTACTTCTAAAGAAGAATATGAAGCTCTAAGTTCAGTAGCAACTTCTGCTCAAATAGGAAACAAATCTATTTCTTGCAGTTATATCGAACCAACTTCTAGTGGAGGTCTTAAAATAAAAACAAATAATCTTACATGGGTTACAGAAGGAATGATTAAGAATGCTTTAATCACTGCCGGAATTAAAAATGCAAATGTTATAGCAGCTGCACCTTTTAAAGTTTCCGGGACTGCTGCATTAACTGGTATTATGAAAGGTTTTGAAAATAGTGAAAGTGGTAATAAAATTGATCCTGAGAAAAAAGAAGCTGCTAATGAAGAAATTGTTGTAACTGGGGATTTAGGAGATAAAATTGGACAAGATGATGCTACTAACTTAATAAATGACATAAAGAATGAAGTCCTTAAAGAAAATCCATCTTCAGATGAAGATGTTAATGAAATTGTAGATAAGACAATAAATAAATATAATTATGAATTAAGTGATGAAGATAAAGATAAAATCAAATCTTTAATGACAAAAATTAACGACTTGGATATAAACTATAATTCAATAAAAGATCAACTTAATGATATCTCTAATGACTTAAAAGATAAAATTGATACAGAAGCTGTGAAAGGTTTTTTTGACAAAGTAGGCGAATTTTTTAGTAGTTTATGGAATAGCATAAAAGATTTTTTTACTAGTGATTCAGATGAATAGTATTTAAAAACCTAAAGGAACTGTAAAGTAAATTTTTACCTTACAGTTCCTTTAATTTAAATTTGAAAATATATTAACTTTTTTCTTTCATTCCAATTCTAAATTTCTACTTAAACTACTAATCTCTCAAAATATTTAAATCTTCCCCTGATAATATTTTTTTCATTGTTCTTGCAGAACACATTTTTCCACACATAGTACAACTTTCTTCGTCATGAGGTTTTGATTCTGCTCTATATCTTCTTGCTTTTTCAGAATCTAAAGCTAATCCAAACATCCTTTCCCAATCAATATCAGCTCTTGCCTTACTCATTTCATTATCCCACTCAATTGCCCCTGGTACCCCTTTAGCAATATCTGCAGCATGGGCTGCAATTTTAGTTGCAATTATACCTTCTTTCATATCATCTAAAACTGGTAATCTTAAATGTTCTGCTGGAGTAACATAGCATAAGAAATCTGCTCCATAAGTTGCTGCAATTGCACCACCTATAGCCGAAGTAATATGATCATATCCTGGTGCAATATCTGTTACAAGTGGTCCTAGTACATAAAATGGTGCCCCATGGCATAATTTTTTTTCAAGTATCATATTTGATTTAATCTCGTTTAATGGCATATGTCCTGGTCCTTCAATCATAACTTGTACATTTTTTTCCCACGCCCTTTTAGTTAACTCTCCTAAAGTAATTAATTCTTTTATTTGACTAGCATCAGTAGCGTCCTTTACTGATCCAGGTCTACAAGCATCTCCTAATGATAATGTTATATCATATTTTTGACAAATTTCTAATAATTCATCGTAATACTCATAAAATGGATTTTCAGCATTATTTAATTCCATCCAAGCAAATAATAAAGATCCACCTCTTGAAACAATACTTGTTAATCTTGGATTTCTTTTTACAGTCTCTACTGTTTCCCTATTTAAGCCTGCATGAATTGTAACAAAGTCAACACCATCTTGTCCGTGTTTTTCAACTACATCTAAAAATTCCTTTGCTGTTATATCCTTAAGTTCTTTATCATAAAAACCAACAGCATCATACATTGGCACTGTTCCAATCATTGCTTTTGACATATTAACAATTTTTTTACGCATTCCTTCTGTTTTACCATAATTGGACAAATCCATAATTGCTTCCGCTTTCATTTCAATTGCAACTCTTACTTTTTCAAGTTCTGATTCACATTCTGGACAATCTTTAGAAATACCTAAATTTACATTAATTTTTGTTTTTAAACCTTCTCCCACTCCTTCAGCGCTTAAATTCTTATGATTTTTATTTGCAGGTATTACAACCTTTCCTTTTTCTACAAGAATTCTAATTTCTTCTGAAGTTTTATTTTCTTTTTCAGCTACTACCTCCATCTCCTTTGTTATTATTCCTTTTTTTGCTGCATCCATTTGAGTTGTATAATTCATTTGTTTCCCTCCTAAAAATAAAATCCTAGCATAACATATGTTAGCTAGGATTTTCTCTATTTTAAGCATAAGCCTATATTTAATTCCTTGCTTCCCTACGATAGAATTACCTATATCAGGTTACAGAGTTAGGATATTACCTTCTCAGCCATTTGGCACCCCTAGCAATCATATAATATTTTACCTAATTATACTAATAAACCTTATAATTTGCAACATTATTTATATATAGAAAAATACTGCAAATGATACAATGATTAATATAATTGATAATAATCTTGCATATAAATAATTAAATTTTTTTAGTATAACTGAAGCTATACATCCCAATATACATAGACAACTTAATAAAATTCCTATAAAGCTGTCTTTTCCCACACTAGTAAGAGTTAAAATAGAATAAAGCAATGTACATAATTGTACTGCCGCAAATACAAATGTATTTTTTACAAATCTTCCTTTTTTAAATAATAACAAGAAAATAAGTATAACTGGCAAAAAAACCATAGCCAAATATAAAATTAACAAAAAACCATATGACATTTAATTTCTCCTTCTTATATAATAATTTATATAATAACATATTTAGTTCCTTTATCCAATTAATTTTAATTGTCACCATATCTTCAATTTTCAGTATAATATATTATAAACTCTATTATTAAATATTTTCACCTTCAATTAAGATAAGTAAATTATGTTTCATAAATTATCACTTATTTATTATCTTCAAAGTCTTTGATTCTAGTTTCTAAGTCCTTAACCTTTTGAGTTAAGCTCTCTATTTCTTCCTTTAATTCTTCAATAGTCCATGATTTAGATTTCTTATTTCTAACATTAACTGTACTGGCATTTTCTGATCCATCCTGTCCTGATGGTTCCTCAGCGCAAAAGGAGTTTGCAACATTTTTATTTCTAATATCATAATATCTTCCTGGACCTGCTTGAAAATATTGTTGTTGTGAATTGTATGTTAATATCGCTTGTCCTACCAATTGAAGCCAATTCCCCACTGCATTTTGCACATTAAATGGTAGATTCCCAGCTAAACAATTTCCCATAATCTCGCCAATTAAAATAAAAAGCTGCGGATTTAAATCTTGGAAACCACCTGGTATATCAGAGCAACCAAAAGGCGCTCCAAAATTTGGATTATCCCCATTATTATTCTCATTTGTAAATCCACAACTTTTCATAAATTCTTCAAAATCCATTATTTCCCTTAATTAAAGTAATTCTATATATTATATTCTATTTTTATATATAGTTTCTCACATTTACAACTTTATGATTTTTAATATATACTCTAGGAATTCTTTGTTTTATCATACAAAGAATTTCATAATTTATAGTTCCCATGATTTCTGCTATATCATCAGCATTAAATTTAATATCACCATCATTTCCAAGTAAAGTTACCTCATCTGAAACTTTAACATTACCTACATCCGTAACATCAACCATGCATTGATCCATACATATTCTTCCTACAACATTTGCTAATTTCCCATTTACTATTACTTTCACTTTCCCTGAAAGTAATCTAGAATATCCATCAGCATATCCTATTGGAATAGTTGCTATGACACTTTTCTTTTCTGTTTTAAATGTTCTACCATAACTAATATACATATCTTTGTCTAATTCTTTTACATGAGAAATTTTAGCCTTTAAAGATAAAACTGGTTTTAAATCTAAAACTTCTTTATTAACTTCATTAGATGGATAATAACCATATAGAATTATTCCAGCTCTTACTGCATCTAAATAAGTTTCAGGCAAATCCATAATAGCTCCACTATTTGAGCAATGTTTTATAGGAATATGAATACCTCTTCTTTCTAATTCTTTTATAAAAGATGTAAATTTATTAAATTGATAGTTACTGTACTCTTTATTTTCTTCATCGGCAGTTGCAAAATGCGTAAATATACCAATTACTTCTATTCCTTTTAACCTGCATATTTTTTCTACTTCATTAATACTTTTTTCATTTTGCAAAAATCCAATTCTACCCATACCAGTATCCAAAGCTATGTGTACTTTAGCTCTTTTACCCATTTTAACAGCTATTTTTGATAATTCTTCTGCATACTCTAAATTAAATACTGTTTGTTCAATATCATAATTAATTAATTCTTCTGAATATTCTAATGGAGTACTTCCTAATATCATAATAGGAATATTGATATTTTTTTTTCTAAATTCAATTGCTTCTGCTATAACAGCAACAGCCAACCTATTAACTCCATTTTTTATTAATGTAGGAATTATATCTAAAGCACCATGTCCATAAGCATCTGCTTTTACTACTGCAATCATATCTTTATTATTAATAAGGTTCTTTATATTTTTTACATTATACTCTAACGCATCTAAATCTACTTCTACCCATACCGGTCTCATAACTTTATCCAAAATTAACACCTCACATAACACTTAAGTCTATAAATATTATATAAAAGAAATTATCCTATTTATAGAACCACCATAATATAAAATTCACTAAAAAGTGGCTATTTATATTATTAAAAAAATGCCAGATATAATAAACTTATACACTTTACAGTGAATATAAGTTTATTATATCTGACACTTCATATTTTAAGTCTCAGTCTTTTTAATTATAGTATCTATTGCATTAATATTATATATAAAAAGTTCCTCTGGAGATTTATTTCCATCATACTTTTGCAATTCAATAACCTGATAACCTTCTTCATTAAAAGTTGTTAATGCATCCTTTAATACAACTACATTTTCTGGTTTTAATTTGTTTTCATTAACATATTCTTTAAATGTTTCGTTATTTAATTTAACTACTGTAATTCCCATAGATTTATAAAAGTAATCTAAATAATCATCAAGTGCCACAAATGTATATTTAGAAAAATCATCTTTACTTTCTTTTACTCTTTTCAATATATTTTCTATATCTTTAACTTTCTTATTATAATTTTCTTCATATAAATTTCTATTTAACGGGTCTTTATCTTGAACAGCTGATTTTATATTATATAGTGCTACTTTATATTCATCAACCCCTGTCCAATAATAAGGATTAACTTTATCATTTGTCTCATAATTAATGGTTCTTATTCCTCTAGATAAATCTATTGTGCCTACACCCGAATTTAATTTCGAAATTATTTTAGAGGACCATGATTCATAATCGTTCCCACTATATATAAACAAATCCATATTATTTAGGTTTTTTACAGTTTGTTCGCTGTATTCATAATTAATTGAATCTTCTTCATTTAAAAACATAAATTCCACATTATGCTTGTCCCCAACTATGGATTTAACCATTTCATATTGCATTTTATTACTAACCATTATATTTAAATAAATATCTCTTTCATTTTCATTACTATAACTAATATCAGCTAAGCTTTGATTTTTAGTAACTCCTAACCCAATAAATAATAAAAATGTTATTATTAACATTGTAAAAGTAATTTTTTTCAATGTCTCACCTCCAAGTGAATTCTCACAATAATCACATTTTAATACTTATAATGAGTTTACACTTTAATTTATAAAATATCAACTATTAAAATATTAACATTTTAATTAATTCTTTTCTTTTTTTTATATTTTGTTTACAATATAAGAATACTTTGATTTTTGAAAGGAGCCTTAATATGCTTTTTAAGGTAAATAGTATTGAAGAAACAACTAATTTAGGCTATCATCTTGGAAAATTATTAAGACCAGGTGATATAATATGCTTAACAGGAGATTTAGGTACTGGTAAAACTCATATTACTAAAGGAATCGCTAAAGGTCTTGGAATTTCTGATGTAATAACCAGTCCCACATTTACTATAGTAAATGAATATGATACTGGAAGAATAAAAATGAATCATTTTGATGTATATCGTGTAAATGATCCAGATGAAATATATGCAATAGGCTTTGATGATTATATTTTTTCGGATTCTATTTCTGTAATAGAATGGGCAAATTATATTGAAGAAATATTACCTAAAGATTATATTCACATTAATATAAAAAAAGGCCTTAATTTAGGAGAAAATTATAGAGAAATTTCAATTATAGGCTATGGCAAAAGATATGATTATTTAAAGGAGTTGATTCAATGAAAATTTTAAGTATAGATACATCATCTAAAGTTGCAACAGTAGCAATTTTAGATGATGATGTTCTAGTAGGTGAGTATATTTTAAATAATAAAAGAGAACATTCTGTTATTCTTATACCAATGATTGAAGAACTATTAAAAGAAAGTAATTTATCAATAGATGAAATAGATGGATATGTTGTCTCAAAAGGACCTGGTTCATTTACTGGTCTTAGAATAGGACTTGCAACAATTAAAGGAATGAGCTTTGGATCAAATAAACCATATGTAAGCATTTCTTCATTAGATGCTTTAGCATATAGCTTGTTATCTTTTAACGGAATTATATGCCCTATTATGGATGCACTAAGAGATAATGTATATACTTCTTTATATGTAAATAATAATGGAGTTCTTGAAAATATTCTTGATATTACTTCTATGGAAATACAAGATTTAGTTTCATTGTTAAATGAAAAGAAAACTAATGTTATTTTTACCGGAGATGCTGTATATAAACATAAAGAATATATAAAAGAAAATATGGATAACGCATTTTTTGCACAAAATCATTTAAACATTGTTAGAGCTTCATCTCTTGGTGAATTAGGCATGAGCCTATTAAAAAGTGGAATTAAAGATGATCCAAATTCAGCACCAGTATATTTAAAGAAACCTCAAGCTGAAAGAGAATTAGAGAGAAGGTTGAAATTAGATGAGTCTAATTCTTAATGAAATGACTGAAAATGACTTAGATGAAGTGATATCTATAAGTGATTTAAGTCTTAGTGTTGAAGCTTGGAGTCATAAATCTTTTCATGAAGAACTTAATAATCCATTAGCAAAATACATAGTTGCTAAAATAAATAATAATGTTATTGGCTTTGCTGGTCTTTGGTTAATTGGAGATGAAGGTCATATTTCCAATATAGCTGTTCATCCTAATTATAGAAAACAAGGAGTAGGAAAGGAACTTATTAAAAGCCTTTTATTACACAAAAAGAAATGGAATTTAACTTCCCTTACCCTAGAAGTTAGAGAATCTAATTTTATTGCTAAACATTTATACAAAGAATTTGGTTTTAAAGAAGAAGGAATTAGAAAGAATTATTACTCTGATAATAATGAGAATGCTATTATTATGTGGCATAGATAAAAATGTATATGTACTGAGTTATGCTTTAATTAGCGTTAAGAAATAACATCAGGAGGTAGTAAGAACTAAGAGATGTGGATATAAATCACAGATTTCTTTAATTATATATTAGGGCTTGTCCAACATTATGAGGAGGCCTATGAGCTATTTACTCTTCTCTCTTAGTTCTTCTCTAATTAAAAAAACAAAATCTATTTTCTTTTTATATTAACAGTATTTAATGCTTTTGATATTGCTGTACCAACTACAAAACATACTATTGCCTCAACCACTCCATTTATTCCAACAAATAATATTACAAAACTAATTGGATTACTTGCTCCCATTGTACTTACAAGATTTTGAATAAAATCAGTATTATAAAATAAAATAATTAAACTGCTCATAAAAAAAACAGTGTTTAATATTGGTCCTAATAAATTAGCTATAAAGTACGATATATTTTTCATCTTTTCTTTTTTGTTTAATTTTTCAAAAATTATTCCTGTTAGCCATCCCATAAGTATTCTAGGAATCACACAAACAATAAATGTAAAAATAGGATTTATACCTAAAAGTGCTGCCCCAAATGGACTCATACCAAAGCATTGAATAAAACTTGTTATGCCAAATACTCCTCCTAAAAACGCCCCTGCTTTTGGTCCTAATATAATTGCCCCAACTACTACTGGAACAACAATTAATGTTATTTCTAATCCCAAAGTCTTTATGTACCCAATTGGGGTAAATGCCATTAATAATATTATTGCAAATAATAAAGACATTTGTATCATTTTTGTAGTATTTCCACTAAATTTAGTTTCCATTTTACTCCCCTTCTCTTATTATAAATTACAATTAATTAACTTAATAGCCAATTTAAACGATAATACTATAACATATCAATAGAATTTTTTCTACCATTAAATGCTAGTGCTGCACCTATTGCTGTTATATATTCATTATGCTCTGGAATATAAAATTTTATATTAAATAATTCTTCAAACAGTCTGAATATTTCATTACATTGAGGTAATGAAGCTAATCTTCCAATTAATACAAAATCTTTTATATTGCAATTTTGAACAGAAAACATAGCCATTCTTCCAATACATTGTAAAATCATATTAATAAGACCTAATGCTAAATCTTTATTGTTAGCCTCTTTATTTATTTTCCCAAAATTAGATAAAGTAATATCTAAAGGTAAATCACCATAAGGCTCTTCTGAAATATCTCTTATTTGTAAATCTACTTTTGATAAATTTCCTTTGGCAGCTAGCTCTGAAATTAAATTAATATCTGTAGTATTTAATAAAAGATTTGATAATCCAACTAAAGTTCCTCCACCAATACCTGTTCCCCCTAAATGTTCGGCTTCTTCTCCTTTTACTCTTGTAAACGAAGTTCCAGTTCCCATACAAACAATTAAAAATTCATCTAAAGATATAAAATATTTTGTTCCTAACCTATTACATATAAATTCATCTGCTTTTACTGTTTCTAATTTACATACTGATTCATTTATTGTAGCACTTCCAGTACCTGTTAATACTATTTTTTTTATATTCTTTATATTAATATTGTTACTATTAATAAATGATTTTAAATTTTCTTCTAAAGGAATACTAGCTTTATTTATACTAACATTATCAATTTTTCCTTCTGTCATACTAACTATTTTTGTATAGCTTCCGCCCATATCTACACCTATTATCATAATTGCCCCCACAAAAATTTATTTTATTATTTATAATAGCATTTTAAAAACAATTTTTCTATTTATTTTAAAACTGCCCCTGAACATTCAGGAGCAGCTTATTAATAACATACCTATTTACTTATTTTTATTGGATTTTTTATTTTTATTTTCTACTTTCTTTCCATAGTAAGAATTTAAATATAACTCTTTTAATTCACTCATTAATGGATATCTTGGATTAGCTCCAGTACATTGATCGTCAAATGCTTGTTCAACCATCTCATCTAAATTGTTTAAAAATGCTTCTTCACTTATTCCTGCATCTTTTATTGTCTTTGGCATTCCAACCTTTTCTTGAAGATCCTCAATAGCTTTGATTAATAATTCAACTTTTTCTTCATCAGAATTTCCACCTAATTGTAGATAATCTGCTATTCTTGCATATCTCCATGCTGCATTAGGATATTTATATTGTGCAAAAGCCGCTTGCTTTGTTGGAGCATCTGTTGCATTAAATCTAATAACTTCATTTAATAATAATGAATTTGCCATTCCATGTGGAAGATGATAGAATGCTCCAAGTTTATGTGCCATTGAATGACATATTCCTAAGAATGCATTTGCAAATGCCATTCCTGCCATAGATGAAGCATGTGCCATTTTTTCTCTTGCTTTAACATTTGTTGTTCCTTCATTATAAGCTACTGGTAAATACTTAAATACTAATCTAATTGCTTCAAGCGCTAATCCATTTGTATATTCTGATGCCATAATTGATACATAAGCCTCTATTGCATGAACTAATACATCAATACCTGAACATGATGTTAATCCCTTTGGCATACTCATCATAAGTTCTGCATCAACTATTGCCATATCAGGAGTTAATTCGTAATCTGCTAATGGATATTTTACCCCTGTCTTTTCATCAGTTATAACTGCAAATGGTGTTACTTCTGAACCTGTTCCAGCAGATGTTGGTATTGCAACCATCATTGCTTTTTCACCCATTGTAGGGAACCTATAAACTCTCTTTCTAATATCCATAAATCTCATTGCTAAATCTTCAAAAGCAACTTCAGGATGTTCGTACATTACCCACATAATTTTAGCAGCATCCATTGGAGAACCACCGCCTAATGCTAATACAACATCTGGTTTATATGATAACATAGCTTCAGCACCTGCTTTTGCTGATTTTAAAGTTGGATCCGGCTCAACATCAGAGAATATTCTAAAGTCAATCTTTAAATCTTCTAATACACTTGTTATTTTATCTGTATATCCTAGTTCAGCTAATACTCTATCTGTAACAATAAATACTTTCTTTTTACCCATGTCTTGTAGTTCTTTAAGAGCTACTGGTAAACATCCATATTTAAAGTAAGTTTTTTCTGGAACTCTAAACCAAAGCATATTCTCTCTCCTTTCAGCAACACTTTTTATATTGATTAAATGCTTAGGACCAACATTTTCTGAAACAGAATTTCCTCCCCATGATCCACATCCTAAAGTTAATGAAGGTGCCAATTTGAAATTATATATATCTCCAATAGCCCCTTGTGATGCAGGCATATTTATTAATGTTCTTGCTGTTTTCATCATTGAACCAAATTTATCAATTCTATCAGCACTTTTAATTTGATCAGTATATAATATAGAAGTGTGTCCCATGCCACCTAATTCTATAAGTCTATTTGCTTTTTCCAAGGCTTCATCAAAAGTTTTCACCCTATACATTGCTAAAATAGGAGATAATTTTTCATGAGAAAATGGTTCCTCAAGTTCAACTGATGTTACTTCTCCTACTAATACTTTAGCATGTTTATCTACCTTAACACCTGCCATTTCAGCAATTTTATAAGCTGATTGACCAACTATATTAGCGTTTAATCCACCTTTTTCATTTAATATTATTTTTCTAACTTTATCTATTTCATCTTTAGATAGAATATGTGCTCCTCTATCTCTAAGTTCCTCTTTTACTTCATCGTATATTTCATCCATAACAATAATACTTTGTTCTGATGCACAAATTACACCATTATCAAAAGTTTTAGAAAGTAAAATTGAATTAACAGCCATTTTAATGTGGGCAGTTTCATCAATTATTGCTGGAGTATTTCCTGCTCCTACACCTAAGGCTGGTCTTCCTGATGAATATGCTGCTTTAACCATTGCTGGACCACCAGTTGCTAGAATTATATCAGATTCTCTCATTACATTTTGTGATAACTCAACAGATGGTTCATCTATCCATCCTATAATCCCTTCTGGCGCACCAGCTTTTACAGCTGCATCTAATACTATTTTTGCTGCTGTAATAGTAGCTTTTTTTGCTCTTGGATGAGGACTAATAATAATTGCATTTCTTGTTTTAAGAGCTATTAATGTTTTGAAAATCGCAGTTGATGTAGGATTAGTTGTAGGTACAATAGCTGCAATAACTCCAATTGGCTCTGCAACTTTTGTAACCCCAAAAGTTTCATCTTTCTCAATAATTCCGCAAGTTTTCATATCTTTATATTGATTATAAATATACTCTGCCGCAAAATGATTCTTAATTACTTTATCTTCTACTATTCCCATTCCACTTTCTTCTACGGCTAATTTAGCAAGTTCTATTCTTGCATTATTTGCTGCCATTGCTGCTGCTCTAAATATCTTATCAACTTCCTCTTGAGTAAATTTAGAATATTCACTTTGTGCTTTTCTTAATTCTTTTATTCTTTGAGTTAGTTCTTTTGCATTTGTTACTGCCATAATAATCCTCCTAAAACATAATATATTAGGATTGTTAAAATTTTATCAATCCTTTTGCTATACTGATTATATTAAAAATATTTTCACTTGTCAATATATTTATAATTTTCTGATTATTTCGGCTTTTGTTTTTTTAAACAAGTGATTTATAAAATAAAAAAAACTAATACGTATAAGAGATTGTATATTTCTTAGTAACCTAAAGAAATAAAAATATACTCTTATTTATTAGTTTTTTTATTGTTACTTAAATTTATTTCTTACTTTATTATTATACTATTCATGCATTCTTCTGATCACTTTAAATACCACAACATTTTCCATCACCATCGGAGAATTATAAGCAAAAAAAACAATTCCATCAGTTGGCGCTATAACTCTAAAAATAATTTCTCCTTCATAGGGATCTAATATTTCTGCTAAAACATCTCCCCTTTCTACTCCATCCCCAGGTTCTTTTACCCTTCTAAATATACCAGATGCATTTGTTTTAACTGGCATTAGATCCTCTTCATTTAAAATACTAGCAATATATCCACCATGACATGTATATTTTATTATTCCCATTCTAGTTAAAAATCTTAAAACAGATACTACCGCATGATTAGCTGATATAATATCAATTTTATCTGTAGAATTTGTGTAAACTGAAAAAGCATTAGTATTATACATTTGCCAATTAAAATTTAAAGTAGCTCTATCAAAAGGTTTTGGTTTCCTAATAACTACATATTGTAAACCAAATAAATTGGCTAAGCTTGGACTCTGATAACCTGTCTCCATCATCTTTACATGAGGTATGAAATCACCTGGCATATAAAAGCTAGCAAATTGTATGCCATAACTATACCCTTGCACTTCTTTAAATACCCCATCAGCAATTCTTTCAGTAACCTCTCCGTTACTATTTCCAGGAAACATCCTATTAATATCAGCATTATCTACAGCCCAAAACCTTTTACCAATATTCATTGAATAGTGATTAATTGAAGGTATTACCAAAATCTCATTATTTTTAGCAATAGCTCCCCTCTGCTCTAATTTTTTTAATTCTTTAATTAATTGTGAGCACACATATAATTGTTGTATTTCATTCCCTCTAATAGCACCTACTATACATGCGGCCTTATTACCTTTTCCAAATTTATATCCTGTTATTCTTAAATCATCCCTATAAAGAGATTCTAGGGAGTATATTATTTCCTTTAACATTTTGCTCCCTCCATAATTCTTCCTAAAAGTGATCCTTTATATACAACTGGGTACTCCCTTAAAGTGAAAATCATTCCGTCACAAGGTGCTATAACTTTTTGTTCTATTTGTCCATTTAATGGATTAACTATATCGCCCATATTTTCACCTTTTTTTATATCATTCCAATGTTCTACACAAGGTATGAAAACTCCTGAAGATTTTGCATTTACAATTGCAATTTTACCATCATTTGATAATATAGGTTTTTTAGGTGTTATTACCTCACCATCCCAAATACCTATTTCTTTTAGTAAAACAAATATACCATCTACTAACTGTTTACAATAATCCTTTGTTATTCTCATTCTAACTCCCATTTCTACAACTAATGTTGGAATATTTATAGAATTTAAGCTATATGCTAAAGTTGCCTCTAATACAGTAGGCGCACTATGTACCCATATAAAATCCACATTAAGTAGTTTTGCATAAGGCAAAAGATTTAAATCATTATCTTTATTTATTCTTACTTGTGGTATTTCTCTCAAAAATATATTACTTGAATGAATGTCTATACACATATCTGCGCCACTTATATCTTGTACAATTCTAGCTGCAATATGTTCAGCCATTGCTCCATCTTCCGCACCTGGGAATATTCTATTCATATCTAAATCAAACATTGGAATTCCTCTTGATACAGAATCTATTCCTAATGGATTTAAAGCAGGATATATATCAACTATTCCTTTTAAATTGCTTTTATTCTCATTAATAATTCTAGTTACCTCATAACATACATATTGCCCATCAAGTTCATCTCCATGTGTTCCTGTAACAATACAGATTCTTTTTTCATTTCCCTTTAAAACTTCAGGCATTAATCGATTTTTATTAATTATTATTCTCTCATCAACTGGTAATCCAACTGATACAACAGTTTTTATCATACTTTTTCCGTCCTCTTAATATTAGTAATAAAAAAATATGCAAAGAAACCCATATGCTTCTTTGCTATAGTATAATTTTATCATTTTGGATTTTCTTTGTCAAAATGACAACTATTTAATAATGCTTTTTATTTCTTCTATTCTTGATAAACACTTATTATAGCCACAATTATATGCGGATTTTATCTTATTAATATCTTTCTCAAAACTCTCTATAGCTTCATCATAATTAGGTCTAATAATTATGGCTTTTCCTTTTCTTTCTAGTTCTTCGCAGTATTTAACTGTTTCATTATAAAGATCATGTCTTTCAAGTAATAGTTTAACTAATTTAGGAAATTTCTTTTTTAAAATTTTTGCTGCTATTACATTGGCTTTATTTAATGTTTTTCTATATTCTTTTGGTCTAGTTAAAATAATTAAATTTTTATCATTACCATCACTTATTGATTTTTTAATTGGAATAGGATCTGCAATTCCCCCATCATAATATAACTCATCCTTCATTTTAATTGCAGGAAATATCAATGGAATAGCACAAGTAGCCCTAAGTGGCGTACATTTTTCATCTAAGTTTTTTCCATCAAAATACTCTGGTTTTCCTGTATTAGCATTTGTTACACCAACTAATACTTTTCCTTCATACTCCATATATGTTTTCATATCAAATGGAATAAGATTATTTGGAACTTCGTCAAATAAAAAATCAATTCCAAATATACTTTTATTTTTAATAAAATTATTTACTCCAATATATCTTTTGTCATTTCTATACTCTTCTAATATTTGCAAATTCCTTCTAGGCTGCTTAGATATATATGAAACACCATTTGAAATTCCAGCTGATACACCTATACAATATGGAAACATAATATTATTTTCAAGTAATGCATCCATTACACCTGCACTAAAAATAGGTCTAAAAGTACCCCCTTCTAATACTAATCCTGCCATAATTCCCTCCTATATATAATTTAATCAACAAATTAAAAATCACTATCAAATTTCTAAGAAAAATAAGCTGTGTTTAAAAATTAATAATAAACACAGCTTAATATTACAATACTCTAATTTAAAAATTTAAAATCACTGAAAGGATATATTTTTATTTGTGCTTTTCCCATAATATCCTCTCCATCAATATAAGTTGTCTTCTTCCACTTTCTTGCATCATCAGAATTTTTTCTATTATCCCCGAAAAATAAAAATTTTCCTTCAGGAACTTCAAAATCCCTTGAATATGTTAATTCGTTATTATCTTCTGGTATATAGTCCTCTACTAATTCTTCTCCATTAACATAAACTATCCCCTTAATTACCTGTACTTTATCTCCTGGTAATCCAATAACTCTTTTTATAAAAATATCATTATATTCACGTGAATGAAATACAATTATATCTCCTCGATTAATTTTATCAGTATTATATACTCTTGTTACAATTAATCTATCATCTACATTCAATGTGGGTACCATTGATTTAGATGGAATTTCAGCTATAAAAAATACAAATTTATTTAATAATAATGCTATAATTGCTGCAATTATAATTGGAATTCCCCAAGATTTAAACAACTCTTTTATTTTCATAATTATTACTCCTTACAATCCTAATCCTTTATTTGCCATTATAATATTATAACATAAAATCTATAGTGTTTAGCAAAAAAAATTATTTCATGTATTTTTCTGTTTCAACATCTAATCCTTTTTTATGAAGCTTATTTTCTATTAATTCTTTAATAATAGAATAAATAACTACAAACATTGGTACTCCTAATATCATTCCAACTATTCCAAAGAATTTTCCTGCTACTAAAATAGCAAAAAGTATCCAAAATGCCGATATTCCAATAGAATTTCCTAATATTTTAGGTCCAATTATATTCCCATCTATTTGTTGTACAATTAATATAATTATTATGAACCATATTCCTTTTATTGGATTTGCAAAAACTATTATAATAAATGATGGTATAGCTCCAATGAATGGTCCAAAAAAAGGAATAATATTGGTTATTCCAACTATAACTGATATTAATAGTGCATAAGGCATATTAACTAAGGATAATATGATAAATACTAAAATTCCAATAATAAAAGAATCAATTATTTTACCAAATAAAAATTTTCCAAATATTTCATTACTTCTAGATGCTATTTCTATTGTTTTATTTGCTGCATTTTTAGATAATATTCCATAAATTAGCTTTTTACTTAATGCTATAAATCTCTTTCTATCTATTAATAAATATATAGATATTATTATGCCTAAAATTACATTCCATAAACTAGATACTAATGATTTTATTGTATTCCCTAATACAGGTATTAACTCTGTAGAAATTGTTATTATATAATCAATTATTCCAGAAACTTTTTCATTTGCTAAACTTATATACTCCTTATCTATATTCAGTTTATTAAAAACATTATTCAAAAAATCAGAAGATTTATCTATATAATATGGCACATCGTTTATTAATCCTATTATACTATCTAATAATTGGGGTAAAACAAATTTTAAAAATAATCCTAACAATAAAAAGGAAACTAAATAGGTGGCAATAATTCCAAACACCTCTTTAATTTTATAATTGATTTTATTAAATAATTCTAATTGAAAAACTTTATTTTCAAAGAATTTTAAAATAAAATTAAGTAAATATGCAATTGCAAATCCAATAAAAAAAGGTTGCAATATTACTATAGCTTCTTGAAACTTTTCAAATACTATATTTACTTGTGATAAAGATAAATAAAATATAATTATAGAACATGATACTATAAATGTATAAACTGCTATTGTTGTATATTTTTCATTCCAATTAATCTTCATTTGTAACCTCACTTTCTAATAATAATATAACAAAATCATCTTAGCATAAACAGACAAATTTTATTGTTTTTAATATTAATTATATGGTAAAGTATAGTTACATTAGAATTAAAGGTGGTTTTTATGTTTACTTATAATATTTTACAATGGACTTTATTCTTTTATATTTATTGTTTTTTAGGTTGGATTATTGAATCAACTATTGTTTCATTCTCCGAAAAAAGAATAGTAAACCGTGGTTTTTTAAAAGGTCCTTTTCTACCAATTTACGGTTCTGGTGCCTTAATTATTTTATTTGTCACTTTACCATTTAGAAATAATTATCTATTAATATTTTTACTTGGTATGATTTTTGCTACTATTTTAGAGTATTTTACAAGTTGGTTAATGGACAAGATATTAACCATGAAATATTGGGATTATTCCAATGAAAAATTTAATTTAAATGGTCGCATATGTTTAAAATGTTCTTTATTTTGGGGAGTATTATCCTTATTTCTTACTTTAGTTATTCATACTCCTATTGAGAAATATGTATTAAACTTTAATTACACAAAGATTACAGTAATTATTTTATCATTATATTTTGTAATAGATTTTTCATATTCTATCTATAATGTAATAAATCTTAATAAATTACTTGCTGTTTTAGATGGTATTAAAAATGAAATAGAAAGTACTTATGAAGAAATTAAGGAGAGTTCCTTTATTTCCTCAAAACATGAATATGATGTCCTAAAAAATAAATTAGAAAAGCTTAAAAAAAGTTATATTGCTGCCACTTCAAAAATTAATTACTTTCATATTCATATAATAAAAACCTATCCAAAAGCTAAATCTAGAAAGTTTAATTCTTCATTAAGAGATTTAAAAGATAAGATATTTAAAAAGGTTGCAACTTATAAAAAAGGGGATGTTGAAAAATAACTTTTCAACATCCCTTATATTTTATGTTTTAACCATTTTGTCCCTTTTAATCTATAACAATACATTATACCTCTTACTAGCCAGTCCACAAACATCCCTATCCACATTCCTACTATTCCCATTTTGAAATATACTCCTAAAATATATCCAAATAATATTCTAAATATCCACATTCCAACAAAGGCAGTTATCATTGTATATGTTGTGTCTCCTGCTCCTTTTAACCCTGATGACATTATAAAAGAAATCGGCCAGAAAAGTAAAGCAAAACAGCACATTCTAATTATCAAAGCTGAAAGATTAATAACTTCTATATTATCTGTATAAAGACTTGCTAACCAGGGACTTATTGGTACCATTATCATTCCCATTGCAAACATAAAAACAGTTCCAAACTTAGTTAAATATATTAATATACCTTTTGCTCCTTTAAAGTCTCCTCTCCCAACAGATTGACCAACTAATGTAGTTCCTGCTAAGGCAAGTGCATTTCCAATTACATTAGGAATTGTACATACAGAAAAACCTATGGTATTTGCTGTAATAGAAACTGTTCCCATAGTTACTACAAAGATTTGAACAATTATTTTGCCTGCATTAAAAATAAATTGTTCTATACCTGCAGGTATTCCAATACCATAGATTTTCTTTTCCATATCTAAACTGAATTTAATTTTTAAAAGTGAATTAATTTTAATTTTATCACAGCCTCTTAACAATACTCCTATAATAAGTATTGCACCTATAAACCTTGAAATTCCAATTGCTAATGCCGCACCTTCAATTCCAAGAGAATTAAATTTTATGTAATTCCCAAAAATATTTATGTCTATTCCATAAATAAATAAATAACCTAAAATAACATTAATAACATTCATGAACCCAGTAACATACATAGGAATCTTTGTATTTCCAGATCCCCTTAATATACCTGATGCTGTTTGCTGGGCAGCAATAAAAGGGTATGAGATTAAAGTAAAATTAAAATAGCTGTTAGAATATTTTTTTACTTCTTCTGATGCTGATCCATAAAAAGATTCAATTATAGAACTTTTGAATATCCACATAATAATTACCAATATTATTGATACTATTATTCCTGATATTAAAGCTTCACTAGCAGTTGAACTAATTACTTCTTTACTTTTATTCTGGCCTATTTCCTGTGCAATAACAACTGTTGCACCTACAGCTATAGCAGAGAATATGGCTATAAACATGTTATTAATTGTATCAACCATTCCAACTGCTGAAACTGCCTCTTCTCCAATATGACCAGCCATAATAGTGTTACATATCCCCAAGAATAAAATAAAAGCTTGTTCAATCATTATTGGTATAGCTATTTTAATGACACTTTTTCTTATAATCACATTACCACCTCATTAAAAATATATTTTATCACAATAATCCTTTGATTTTCATATATTGAAAATAGTTCTAATTATCTAAAAATTCAATTAACTTAAAAGGTAAAATAACGGATTATAAGAGTATTAAGATTTACAACCTTTATTCTTAAGTCGGTTTGCTACATATATAGTTATCTCTCCAATAGCAATCCCTATAAGTAATCCAAATAAAACATCTGTTGGGTAATGAACATATAAATACAATCTTGAAAAAGCAATTAGAGAAGCTAAAATAATTGCAATTAATCCAAATTTCTTATTCTTATGAAACAATACTATAGCCGCTGCAAAGGAAGTCATTGTATGTCCAGATGGAAAAGAGTAATCTAAAGGTCTATTTATTAATATTTGCATATTAGTATTTATATCAAAAGGCCTTGTTCTTGCAACTAAATTCTTTAAAAACAGATTTCCAATAATAAAACATAATAATAAAGAGAACAACATCCTATATCCAGTTTTCTTATCCTTATTTATAAAAATTAAATACAAAGATATAGCAATCCATAATAGACCTCCATTTCCAAGTGATGTTATTAATACCATAATATTATCTATTATCGGATTCTTCATATTATTTTGAATAAAATCTAATATATTTATATCTAAATTCTGCAAAAACTCCATTTGCTACCTCCTATAATAATAATTAACAAGAATTATAATATACTTAATGAACAATGTCCATTTTCATATTTTACATCTAATCGCAAAGTGTGCTATACTTTCTAAAGAATATTTTAATGTAATTAAATTTATTAGGAGGTATTATGGAAAAAAATCAATATAGTTTACTAACTACAATCGGAATGATTGTTGGTATTGTAATAGGATCCGGTATTTTTTTCAAAAGTGACAATATATTAATCGCAGCAAATGGTAGCGTACTCCTTGGTATTATATTATTTTGTATAGCCGCAACTGGAATTATTTTTGGTGGATTAAGTATAAAAGAATTAGCGTCAAGAAGTGATAAAGCTGGAGGAATAATAGCTTATGCTGAAGAATATTGTAGTTTATCAACTGCTTGTTCAATTGGTTGGTTCTTATCATTTTTATATTTTCCAGCTTTAATAGCTGTTGTTTCCTGGGTTTTTGCTATTTATTTCTGTCAATTATTTAATATTAATATTTCTTTTGAAGGACAAATTGTAATAGGATTTTTAGCTATGCTTTTACTTTATATGATAAATTTACTTTCAAAAAAACTTGGCGGATATTTTCAAAATGCTGCAACAATTATTAAACTAATTCCATTATTTTTTATAGCAATATCAGGTTTACTTTTTGGTGATCCATCAAATATTTCATTTAATTCGAATTTTCATATTGGATCAAGTGGTTTATTAGCTGCAATTGTGCCTATCGCATTTTCTTTTGACGGATGGATTGTTGCAACTTCAATAAGTCATGAAATTAAAAATCCAAAAAGAAATCTTCCTATTGCTCTAATTGTTTCTCCAATTTTTATTTTATTAATTTATATAGCATATTTTGTTGGAATAAGTATTTTTGTTGGTCCAGAAAAAATTATGGCTCTTGGTGATTCACATGTAGCTTATGCAAGTAATTTACTATTAGGTAATTTAGGCTCAAAGCTAGTATTAATATTTATTAATATTTCTGTTCTTGGAACATTAAATGGCTTAATATTAGGTTCAATACGTATGCCTTATTTACTTGGAATAAAAGGAATGATTCCAAAAGCTAAAAAGTTTAATACCATAAATCCTAAATACGATTTATCATTAAACTCGGCAATATGTTCATTTGCTATAACCTCTTTATTTTTAATAATCCACTACGTTACTATGAAATTTGATTTAACACCAAACTCTGATATATCAGAAATTGCAGTAATCTTTAGCTATATATGCTACATTATTCTATACATACAAGTTATTAAACTAGGAATTAAGGGAACAATCCATGGCTTTTTAAAAGGAAAGTTCAATCCAATAATGGCAATATTGGCATCTATCACTATATTAATAGGAAGCATAAGCAATCCTATGTTTTTCCCTTATTTATTAGTATTTATAATAGTTTGGTTCTCAGCTAAAATGTTTTTTAGGAGAAAAGAAATTTCTAGATAATCTATTTATAAAAATCTGTAGCATTTATAATGCCACAGATTTTTTGTTTTAGGCTAAATTAGTTTAAAGTATAAAGTTTTCCGAAAGGTTTTTATAAGCCTTATACCTATTTTTAGCATATTCTTCTGTTTTAGAAAATAATTCATTAGCCAATTCTGGATAAGCTTTAGCTATTGCTGAAAATCTTACTTCTCCCATTAAGAATTCTCTAAAATCTCCTTTTGGTTCTTTAGAATCTAAAATAAATGGATTACTTTTACCTTTTAACATTGGATTATATCTATATAAATTCCAATATCCACATTCAACAGCTTTCTTTTCTTCAAGTTGAGAATTTGCCATACCTATTTTTATTCCATGACTTATACAAGTAGAATATGCGATTATCAATGAAGGTCCATCATAAGCTTCTGCCTCCATAATGGCTTTTAAAGTTTGATTCTTATCTGCACCCATGGCAACTTGTGCTACATAAACATATCCATATGTCATAGCTATCATACCTAAATCTTTCTTCTTAACTCTCTTACCTCCTGATGCAAATTTTGCAACTGCACCTAAAGATGTTGCTTTAGATGATTGTCCTCCAGTATTTGAGTATATTTCAGTATCAAATACTAAAATATTTACATTCTCACCTGATGCAATAACATGATCTAAACCTCCATATCCAATATCATAAGCCCAACCATCTCCTCCAAATATCCATTGAGATCTTTTAACTAAAAATTCTTTATCTCTCATAATATTCTTTAAATATTTATTATCTTGTGAACTTATTTTGCTAATTAGTTTATCACTAATTTCACGGCTCTTTTCTCCATCCTCTTTATACATTATCCATTCATTTAATATTTCTTTTATTTCATCACTTACTTCTGATTCTATTGCTTTTCTAGCATTTAACTCTATTCTATCTCTAATAGTAGAAGAACCTAAGTGCATTCCTAGACCAAATTCTGCATTATCCTCAAATAATGAATTTGCCCAAGCTGGTCCATGCCCTTTTTGATTTGATGTATATGCACTAGCTGGTGTTGATGCAGCCCATATTGATGAACATCCAGTAGCATTTGCAATCATCATTCTATCTCCAAATAATTGAGTTACAAGCTTTGCATAAGGAGTTTCACCACATCCTGCACAGGCACCTGAGTATTCTAAAAGTGGCGTTTCAAATTGGCTTCCCTTAACTGTATTTTTCTTCATAGGATTTTTATTTTTAATTTTTTCTACAGAATAATTCCAAGCTTCAACTTGATTATTCTGACTTTCTTTAGGTTTCATAATTAATGCTTTTTTAGGTGCTGGACAAACTTCAGCACAATTTCCACATCCTGTACAATCCAAAGGAGTAACTCCTATTGTATACATAAGCTTTTCTTCTGATTTTATACCTTTAGGTTCTACAAATTTCATAGATTCAGGAGCATTATTAACTTCATCCTCATTTGATAAAAATGGTCTAATACAAGCGTGCGGACATACAAATGAGCACTGATTACACTGAATACAATTTTCAGGAATCCATTCTGGTACTTCTATTGCTATACCTCTTTTTTCATAAGCAGATGTCCCAGGTGGAAATGTTCCATTTTCCATTCCATGATTAATTATTGTTGAAGTTTTTATTGAATAACCTTCTTCTTTACTTATTGGATATACTATATCTTTTATAAATTCAGGTACATTTTCTTCTTGCACTTCCTTATCATCAGAAGGAAAGTCATCACCCCAATTACTTGGAACTTTAATTTTCTTTATAGCTTCTATACCTTTATCAATAGCTTCATAGTTCATATTAACAACTTTTTCGCCCTTTTTACCGTATGAATTAACAACTGCATCTTTTAAATATTTAACAGCATCATCTATTGGGATAATATTTGCTATTTTGAAAAAAGCAGCTTGCATAATCATGTTTATTCTACCACCAAGACCTATTTCTGATGCAATTTTTACTCCATTAATGATATAAAAGTCTATATTATTCTGATAAATATATTTTTTTAATTTACTTGGAAGTTTTTCACTTAATTCTTCCTCATTCCATATTGTATTTAATAAAAATTTTCCATTTTTCTTTAATCCTTCAATAACATCATATTTAAAAACATAGGATTGATTATGACAAGCAATAAAGTCTGCTTTATTAATTAAATAAGGTGATTTTATTGGTTTATTTCCAAACCTTAAATGTGATACAGTTATTCCACCAGATTTTTTGGAATCATAATAAAAATACCCTTGAGCAAACATATCAGTATGTTCCCCTATTATTTTTATTGCACTTTTATTAGCCCCTACTGTTCCATCTGATCCTAATCCCCAAAACTTACATTCTTTAATTCCTTCTTTCTCTAAATCATTACATATTGGTATATTTAAAGATGTTAATGTTACATCGTCTTCAATTCCAATGGTAAAACCATTTTTAGGATTTTCACTTTGTAAATTATCAAACACGGCCATAATATGTTCTGGATAAGGATCCTTTGAACCTAAACCAAATCTTCCTCCTATTATTGTTGGATTACTGTTTGAACTATAAAAGGCTCTTAATACATCTAAATATAATGGTTCTCCTGTTGAGCCTGGCTCTTTTGTTCTATCTAGAACCGCAATTTTTGTTACTGATTTAGGAATGACTTTCAAAAATCTTTCCATTGAAAATGGTCTGTATAATCTAACTTTTACTAATCCTACCTTTTCACCTTTAGATAATAAATAATCAATAGTCTCTTCAATTACTTCTATTACAGAACCCATTGCAACAATAATTCTATCTGCATTAGGATCCCCATAATAATCAAAACAATGATATTCACGACCTGTTAATTTTGTAATTTTACTCATATATTCCTCAACAATATCAGGTATATCATTATAGAATCTATTAACACTTTCTCTAGTTTGAAAATAAATATCTGGATTTTGTGCTGTACCTCTTGTGTCCGGATGACTAGGATTCATAGCCTTTTCTCTAAATCTTCTAACAGCATCCATATCAATTAATTCTCTTAATTCTTCTTCTTCTAAAACCTCTATCTTTTGAATTTCATGAGATGTTCTAAAACCATCAAAAAAATTAACAAAAGGCATACTTGCTTTTATAGATGCTAAATGTGCAACTGGTGATAAATCCATTACCTCTTGAACTGAACCTTCTGCAAGTATAGCAAAGCCAGTTTGTCTTATTGCCATTACATCTTGGTGATCTCCAAATATATTTAAAGCTGATGTAGCTAATGCTCTTGCAGCTACATGAATTACCCCTGGAAGCATTTCCCCTGCAATTTTATACATATTAGGTATCATTAACAATAATCCTTGAGAAGCTGTAAATGTTGTAGTTAATACTCCTGCTTGTAATGATCCATGAAATGCACCTGCAGCACCAGCTTCTGATTGCATTTCTATTACTTTAACCTTGTCATTAAAAATATTAGTTTTTCCTTGTGATGACCATTCATCTACCTTTTCAGCCATTGGTGATGAAGGAGTAATTGGATAAATTGTTGCTACTTCTGAATATGAATATGCTACATATGCTGCAGCAGTATTACCATCCATTGTTTTCATTTTTCTCATATAATTACCTCATTTTTATTATTATATTTATTTTATTATTCCACATTATAAAAAAAATAATTATGTATTATATAATACATAATTATTTTATCTTTACAATATTTATTTTTAAAAAATATTTAATATAATTTAATAATAACTATTAATTAACCTTTACTCTTTTATCCATACAGAAATACTACCACCATTTACATAAAAATTTCCCATACCCATTTCATCAATAATTACTTTTCCAGAATTATTTAATGTATAATCATAAAAAGTACAACCAGAAAATTTTCTACCAACATACATTTTCTTACTTCCTCCTGGACCATCAGTTATTAAAGCAGCTAATCCAGAGTTATTATGTTCTTCATCTCCCTCCCTGGTCCAACCTACTATATTGCAATCATCAAAATAATTATTCTGTTTACCATAAGCATAATTTAATCTTAGATACATTAATTTATCAAGGATTTCTTTTATTGGTGCTATGTCATTATGAGGAATACCATAATAATCTCCATAGAATATACAAGGATATCCTTCTTGTCTTAATAAAATTACGCAATAAGCTAATGGTTTAAACCATGGTTGTACCCAAGATTGAAGGGCTTGACCTATTTGAGTGTCATGATTATCTACAAAGGTTACAGCCTTAACAGAATCTCTTTCCATTATAGTATCTTTTATTAAGTTTCTCATATCAAAATTCCCATTACTATTTGAAGCTTCAAAGAACTTATAGTGAAGTGGTACATCAAAAAGAGACATTCTACTATCTGTGTTTTTTATATATTTTTCCAATACATTTATATCTGAATGCCAATATTCCCCTACAGTAAATAATTCTTTACCGCTACTTTCTCTTAATTCATCTATTAATCTTGTAATAAATTCATAAGAAATATGCTTTATAGCATCTAATCTAATTCCATCAAAACCAACAGTATCTAAATACCACTTGCTCCAATTTATTGTTTCCTGAACCGCCTCTTCATTTGAGAAATCAATATCAGCACCCATTAAATAATCAAAATTTCCATATTCACAATCTACGCAGTTATTCCAACTCTTATTTTTAAATCTATATATAGAACTTTTTTTTCTTCTTTCATCCCAATCAACGCCATCAAAATGTGAACTATTCCACTTAAATGAAGAGTACTTGTCCTTTCTATTTGGAAAATTAAATTTAGTCCATGCTTCAATTATCTTTTCATCACTTATTACTTTATTTCTGTCATTATAATCTTCTTCACATACAACAACTTCTTCTGTTTCATCTGCACCAATTCTGTGATCCAAAGAAATATCTACATAACTATCTATATTATTATCCTTTAATGCCTTAATAGCTTTTAAATATTCATCTTTACTTCCATACTTTGTTTCTATTGATCCTTTTTGATTAAATTCTCCTAAATCATATAAATCATATACAGAATAACCAACATCATTTTTACCATCCTTTCCTTTATATGCAGGTGGTAACCACAATGCTGATATACCTATATTTTTTAAATTTTCTGCTTCATTTGAAATTTTATTCCATAAACCAATATCATTTGGTAGATACCATTCAAAATACTGCATCAGAGTCCCATTATTCATCATTTTCACCTCATAATGTATTATCGTCCAAAAAATATTATTTATTCATAATTATATAATATTATCTTTTCTTTAATAAAAAAATACAATTAGTAAATTTTTAATTACTTTTTTATGTTACAATATCTTTTATAGTCTATTCATATTGAAAGGGTGATCTCAATGAATTTTTTTAAAGGTACTTATGGGTTTGACATATTGTCTTTATTTTTATTAATTATAGGTTCTTTATTTAATCTAAATAGGCATACAAGATACCTTACTCCAGTGCTTTTAGTTTATGTAATTTTTAGAACTTTTTCTAAAAATACATATACTCGTTCTAAAGAACTTAACACTTTTACTAATTTAATTAACAAAATTCTTAACAAATTCGGTAAAAGAATGCCTTATACAAAAAACCTGAGTTTAGATCCCTTCTTTGGTTCAATGGAATACAAAGTAAATCAAAAACTTCACTATAAAATAGTAAAATGTCCAAATTGCAAACAAAAGCTACGACTTCCAAGAGGAAAAAAGAAAATAATAGTTACTTGTAAGAAATGTTCCCATGAATTTAAACTAAGAACTTAATGTAATTAATGTAATTATTTTCTTGACTTGAAAGTATATTTGCATTTATAATTAATAATATAATCTAATATTTTATATGCAATGACAAGGAGGAGTACATGCTTCTGAAAACAAAGAGAGGGAATGTTTGGTGTAAATTCTCAAGAAAGAAGTACGGAATGTAGCCTTGGAGCATTTAATAGAAATCTATTTTTAGAGAGTAGAATTAAACGGATTGTCTACCGTTAAAAGGACAGTAATATCGATAATAATAATTTTTTTATTTTATCTGTATTATGTTAAGTGCGTATTTTTACGAATTTAGGTGGTACCGCGATTTAATCTTCGTCCTATTAATTTAGGATGAAGTTTTTTTATTTTTTAGTACATTATTTTATCTTCTAACATGTAGGTAACTACTTTATCTTAACAATATTCTATAAAAATTAAGGGGTGTAACTATTATGAAATATAGCGGAGCTGAAATTGTTATTAAATTACTTGAAAAACAAAATGTAGAGTATATTATTGGTATTCCTGGTGGCTTTAATTTACCAATTTATGATGCACTTTATTTTAGTCATATTAAACATATTCTAGCAAGACATGAACAAGGAGCTGGATTTATAGCTCAGGGAATTTCTAGAACAAGTAATAAAGTTGGTGTATGTATGGCTACTTCAGGTCCTGGAGTTACAAACTTGCTTACTGCTATTGCAGATGCAAAGCTAGATTCTATACCACTTGTTGCGATTACTGGTCAAGTACCTCTTTCATCTATTGGAACAGATGCTTTTCAAGAAGTAGATACTTATGGACTTACAATACCAATTACAAAGCACAATTTCTTAGTTAGAAAAATAGAAGATCTTTTCACAATTATTCCAGAAGCCTTTAGATTAGCATCTGAAGGTCGACCAGGTCCTGTATTAGTTGATATTCCAAAAGATATTCAAACAGGAATTATTGATATTGATAATTTTGATTTATGTTTATATAAATATAAAGAAGAATATCATACTGATCTTAATTTAAATTTAAAAGAAATTGCCAAAATGATAAATTCTTCTAAAAGACCAATTATATACGCTGGTGGAGGAATAATTAATTCAAATTCATCTAAATTACTTTATGATTTTTCAAAGAAAAATACAATTCCAGTTGCTTTAAGTTTAATGGGAATTTCTGCTTTTCCAAGTGACGATGACCTGTATTTAGGTATGGTTGGAATGCATGGTGCACCTTATACAAACTATCTTTTTAATGAAGCAGATTTAATTATAGCTTTAGGAGTACGTTTTGATGATAGGGCTACTGGTTCAATTGCAAGCTTTTGCCCTAATGCTAATGTAATTCATGTTGATATAGATCCTTCTGAAATAAACAAAATAAAGCACTCAAATATATCTTTAGTATCAAATGTATATAATTTTTTACAATCCATTATTAAAGAAACTGAAAGAAATGATAGATTAGAATGGATAAATAGAATAAAACAATATAAAGAAAAATACCCTCTTCCACATTACAATAATAAATTACATCCCGCAAACCTAATACCTTTTATAGCAAATAATATTCCAAGTGACACAATTATCACTACCGATGTTGGAGAACATCAAATGTGGGTAGCTCAAAGATATCCATTTAAAACTCCAAAAACTTTTATTACCTCTGGTGGTCTTGGAACAATGGGATTTGGTTTACCAACTGCAATTGGTGCAGCCTTGGAAAACCCAAACAAAACCATACTTTGTTTTAGCGGAGATGGCTCCATATTAATGAACATTCAAGAATTAGCTACATTAAAAGATTATAATCTTAATATTAAAGTAATAATATTGAATAATCACCATTTGGGATTAGTTAGACAACAGCAAGAATTATTTTATAATAAACATTACATTGCATCAAAATTTATATCAAATCCACAATTTAATACTATAGCTGAAGGCTTTGGCATTAAGGGATATAATTTATTAAATGAAAATAGTCTAGATTCCTTAATAGATATACTAAATTCTCCCAATCCTTCTATTATTAATGTTCCTATTAAGGATACCGAAATGATTTTACCTATGGTATCTCCAGGAGGATCAAATATTGATATGATTGGTGGTGTAATTAATGAATAATAAAAATTATTATGTAGTAGAACTATTAGTACGTAACCATCCAGGTGTTATGAGTCATATTACAGGATTATTTGCAAGAAGGGCCTTTAATCTTGAAGGAATTATTTGTACAAAAGTTGGTGATGGACTTACTAGTAAAATGTTTTTGTTAGTAAAAAATGATGCAGCATTAGAACAGATTATTAAACAACTAGAAAAGCTTTATGATGTATTATCAGTAACCCTTCATAAAGATTATGATATCTCCATTTTTGAAAATATAGATATGTACTTAAAACAAGGTGAATAATTAAGAGAGCTATCTACGCAATATGGAAGTAGAGTGCTGAATTTGATTTTTACTATTTTTTTAGTTAGAGAAGAACTAAGAGAGAAGAGCTCAGTGAATTTCTATCATCATCTCTTAGTTCTTACTTAATGCCATTATTACTTTATCTCTTTGTTACTATTAGCTAAATATATCCCTGCTGAAACTAATATAAGAGATATGATTATATTAATGTTAAAAATATTTTCTCCTAAAAAAATACCAGAAAAAGCAGTTCCAAATATAGGCATTAGGAAATTAAAAATAGCCACTTTTGATACCTCATTATACTTTATTAGTAAGGTCCAAATAGTAAATGCAACTGCAGATATTAAGGACATATATATTAATAAAGTAGTTGATTTAATAGTAAAACCATTTAATCTTCCATTTAAAAAGAATCCTAATATTATTAATATTATTCCTCCAATAAATAGCTGATATCCTGTTACTATTTGAGGGTCATATTTTTTAGTAATTTTCTTACTATACACCGAAGAAATAGAAAGCATCAAAGTTGAAAGTATTATTAAACCTTCTCCTTTTATAGAAAAGCTTCCTTCTGAAATATTATTTCCAGATAAATTTACTAAAATAACACCTAAAAATCCAATTATACATCCTAATATTTTGTTTTTAGTTACTTTATCATCTTTCAAAAAATAATTAGCTAAAATAATAGTGAAAAATGTTCCAAGGCCATTTAAAATTGATGCTCTTACCCCTGAAGTAAATGACATTCCAATATAGAAGAATAAATACTGAAATGTAGTTTGAATAAATCCTAAATATGTAATTTCCTTAAATCCTTCTTTTGAAACTATAAAAATATTCTTCTTACTATATAATTGTAGTAATAAGACAATTATGCCTGCTAATGCAAATCTATATCCTGCAAAAAGTAATTTGCTTCCTACATCATATGCTTCAATATTAAATAAGCTATATCCTACTTTTACTGCTGGAAATGCACTTCCCCACAATGCAGTACATATCATTGCAAATATTACTTTATTTTTCTTATTCGTATAAATATTTATATCTTTTATCAAAATTTGAGTCCTTTCTAATCAATGCCCCAATTGGTTGATGCTAATTTTTCAATTAAAAATACATCTCTATTAACTTGTACCCATTCAGGTATCGATAGCTTAAAAGTTACTTGTCTTTTTTCATAACCATCTAAAAGATTATATAGCTTTTTACCATCTTCAGAATCTTTTTTTATATACCCATAAAATTTCGATACGCTATTGCTTTCTGTAATTTCTATAGAATAATATTCATCTTTTTTATCTTTAAATTCATAATTGTACTTATCTGATAATTTAGCATATACTTTAAAATTAATATCCTTATCTTTATAAGCTAAATAATCCACTTCATAATTTACTAAATTAATCTCGTTAGCCTCTGCAATACTTAAGTCTAACTTATATTCATTATTACTTTTTACAACATAAAAAAACTGTATATTAGCCTCATTTTTAATGTTGCTACCTTTTTTCACCATAGCAACCCTTGTATATTTTCCTTCAGTATCATCTTGTAATACCTTTAATTCTAAATTATCTTTATTATTTTCATACTCTTTTTTTAAATTATTTAATACAGTTTCAGATTCGCTCCTTTCTGTATCAGTCATATATTCTAATGGTTTAACTCCTTGTATAGAATATCCATAAAAAGTGTCTAAATCTTTACTATTTAATGCTTGTTTCACCAATATTTCTGGTGTATCAGCGATTTTTTCTACACATCCAGAAAACATCATAATACAACTTAAACTTAAAATAAATAAACCAAAAATCTTCTTTTTCATAATACCCCCTAATAAAAACGATTTCAAACATATTCTATCATATTCCTGCTATTACTTCATTAATTTTTTATTAATTATCAAATTTTAGCAGTATTTTATCCTTATTTAATTATATAATTAATTGAAAGGTGGGAAAAATAATGTATGAATTTAAAAATGAGTTTAAAACTGACATAGAATTTGTAGATTCTCAACACAAAAGACTTTTTGATATAGCCGATAAAATCTATTTATTATTAAATGATGAATTTTCAATAGACAAGTATGATAAAATCTTAGATTTAATTGAAGAATTAAAAGACTATACTGCTTTCCATTTTAGTGCTGAAGAAAAATATATGGAAAGCATAAATTATAAAGATTTATCTTCTCAAAAGGAAGAACATAAGCTTTTTATAAAAAAACTTGATGAAATTGATTTTAATGATTTAGATAATAATCAAGATAACTATATAAAAGATATTTTATCTTTTGTTAATAGTTGGCTTATTAATCACATTTACGAAAAAGATAAGCTTATTCCTAAACAAAATATATAAAATCACAAGTAATAGTTAAGAACTAAAAGACCAGAGTTTGTGAAACTGTGAATTTTCCATCCTAACTCTATCTTTTAGTTCTTACTTAAATTACCTCTTTCCTGAATTCTATTTGCAATGTATTAGCTAATTTTATTTCCTTTTAAATTAAAATTACCATATTTAGTACTTACAGTGCCAATAATATTTTCATTTTGAACCACGCCTACAAATTGGTAACTAATTTTCATTAGCATCATTTTAATTTCTCCTCGAAATTCTAATCTATTTCCATTTACCTTTCCTCCAGAAAAAACACTATCTATACCATCAGCCCATATTCTACCATTAACTGTATTCCCATTACTTTTTAAATATAGCACACCTTTTCTAACACCATTTGGAATACTAAGCATTATATTATATCTTCCATCCATACCTTAATCTCCTTATTCTCATAACATTAATATTTTACTCCACAAATATTAATATATGAAAAAAACTTGCAAAAAATAACCATTTATTTTTTGCAAGTTTCATTATATTTTTACATGTTCCTATATTCATTATTATTTTCTTTTTCTAAAAACTTTTCAAATTCTTTTAAAAATTTATGCACATGGCTTATATTATGCTCTATTGATAAAAACATTGCTTCATATTGAGATGGAGCAATGTTAATCCCATTCTTTATCATATGCTTAAAATATCTTTTAAACCTTTCATTATCGCATCTTTTTACATCTTCATATGTATTAACTTTTTTATCTGTAAAGAAAATAGTCATCATACCACCAATTCTATTTACTGATATAGGTAATTTGTACTTTTTACTTAACTTAATTATTCCTTCTTCAAGTTTTCTTCCTACACTTTCTATGTGATTATAGTATTCTGGATGATTCTTAAGTTCTTTTAATGTTGCAAGCCCTGCTGACATTACTATTGGATTTCCAGACATAGTACCTGCTTGATAAACACCACCTAATGGTGATAGCTTTTCCATTATTTCTTTCTTACCTCCATAAGCACCACAAGGTAATCCTCCTCCAATTATTTTTGCATATGTAGTTAAGTCTGGTACAACATTAGTTATTCCCTGAGCCCCTTTAAAAGATGCTCTAAATCCACTTAAAACTTCATCAAAAATTAATACAGAATTATATTTATCACATAACTCTCTAATACATAACAAAAAGTCTTCTTCTCCTATTACTACCCCCATATTCCCTGCAATAGGTTCTATAATAACTGCTCCAATATCATTTCCATATCTATTAAAAAGCTCTTTTACTTGTTTTTTATCATTATATACACCTATTAATGTATTTTTTATACTATCATCTGGAATGCCAAGTGACCCAGGTATTCCTTCTGTTAAAACTCCAGAACCTGCTTCAACTAAGAATCCATCATAATGTCCGTGATAGCAGCCTGCAAATTTAATTATTTTGTTCTTTTTTGAATATCCTCTTGCAAGCTTAATTGCACTCATAGTGGCTTCTGTCCCTGAATTAACCATTCTTACCATTTCAATATTAGGCATATTTTCGCATAAGAATTTACTCATTTCATATTCAAGTTTTGTAGGAGCACCAAATGCTAATGAATCTTTAGCTGTATTCTTAACTGCTTCTACTACTTTATTATTAGAATGACCAAGGATTAAGGGACCCCAAGCTAGAACAAAATCTATATATTCATTTCCATCTTCATCCTTTATAATCGCACCTTTTCCACTTTTTATTATAGGTGGTGTCATATCCAATCCCCTATAAGCTCTTACTGGACTATTAACTCCGCCAGGCATATATTTACAGCTATTTTCAAAAATCTCTTTGTTTTTACTCATTTTTTAATCTCCTTGCAACATCTAAAGCATAATATGTTATTATTATATCCGCACCTGCCCTTTTTATTGATGTCATCATTTCCATTACTATTCTCTCTTCATCAATTACTCCTGCCTTTGCTGCTGCTTTAACCATAGCATATTCACCGCTTACACTATAAGCTGCTACAGGTACATCTGTTACATTCTTTACTTCTCTTATAATATCTAAATATGAAAGAGCAGGCTTAACCATTACAATATCTGCACCTTCTAAAATATCAAGTTTAACTTCTTTAATTGCCTCTCTCCTATTTCCTGGATCCATTTGATAGCTTTTTCTATCCCCAAACTTCGGAGCTGAATCTGCTGCTTCTCTAAATGGGCCGTAGAAAGCAGAACAGTACTTTGCAGAATAACTCATTATTGAAACACTTTTATATCCATTTTCGTCAAGAACGTCTCTAATATACTTAACTCTACCATCCATCATATCAGAAGGTGCTACCATATCTGCTCCAGCTTCAGCATGAGATAATGCAATTCTTCCTAAATACTCTAAAGTTTCATCATTATTAACTTCATTTCCTTCTAATATTCCACAATGTCCATGGTCTGTATATTCACACATGCAAATATCAGTAATAATAAAGATGTCTTTGTCTAATTCTTTTAATTTTCTTATTCCTTTTTGTATTATTCCATTATCATTATAGGCTTCAGATCCAACTGCATCTTTTTTTGATGGAATTCCGAATAAAAGAAGTCCTCCTATATTAGTTTCCTTTACTTCATTTACTACCTCTTCAAGCTTATCAACTGAATAATGATAACATCCTGGTAATGATGATATTTCCTTTTTTACATTATTTCCTTCCACCAAAAAAATAGGTAATATAAAATCTGAAGGGGAAATTGAAGTTTCCCTTACTAAATTTCGTATTTTTTCATTAACTCTTAATCTTCTTGGTCTATTAATCATTTTTACACTTCCTTTATTAAATTAACAATATCCTCTAAGAAGCCCTCTTCTGAGTGTTTTTTACACATAATAGCGTTAATATTATTATTTTCAAGCTCCTTAAGTGTAATAGGTCCTATTGCTATTACTTTCTTTTCCTTAATTTTATTAACTCCAACAAGAGTTATCATATTTCTTACTGTACTTGGACTTGTAAAAAAAACTACATCTACCTTTTCAAAACTTTTACTATTTATAATTTTTCCACATACAGTATCATAAATAGGAATCTTATCCACAATTATTCCAGAGTTACTTAATTCCTGTGAAATATTATTTTGAGCTTTAGCTGATGTTAAATAAAATAATTTATCTTTAGGCCTTACATGTGTTTTTATATCATTAAGTAAAGAATCAGAATGAAATTCCTTTGCTACTATTTTAGGAATTATACCTCTATTCATTAATGCCTTAGAAGTTGCATTACCTATCACATAGAAATTTGCTTTTATATTTCTTATATCATATTGTTTTTTTAATAAATAATCAAAAAATGTATTAACTCCATTTGCTGAAGTAAATAGAATGTGATTATATTCTTTAAGTCTATCTAAATATTCTTCAAAATTATGAGACATATCTTGGATTTTAATACTATTAAATTCTGTTACTTCAGCTCCAAGATCTACTAACTTTTCTTTTAAAGATACAGATTGTTTTCTTGAACGAGTTATACAAATGTTAACTCCAAACAAAGGTAATTTTTCATACCAACATAATTCTTTACTGAATCTAACTACTTCTCCAATTACAATAATGCATGGAGATGTTAAAGCTGATAACTCTACCTTTTCCACAATATTTTTTAGTGTACCTTCTACTTTTTTTTGTTTAGCAGTAGTCCCTTGCATAATTACTGCTACTTTTGTATTTATATCCTTACCATTATTAATTAGATTTTTCACTATATTATTAAGATTAGATAAACCCATCATAAATACCAAGGTACCATTTTCTTGTGATAATGCTTTATAATTTATATTTGAAGTATCTCCTGTCATTCCAGTAATAATATGAAAGCTTTGAGCAATATTTCGATATGTTATTGGTATTCCAGCATAGTTTAACACTGAAATAGGTGATGTAACTCCTGGAATAACTTGAAATTCAATTCCTTCATGAACTAAAGCTAAGGCTTCTTCTCCCCCTCTTCCAAAAACATAAGGATCCCCACCTTTTATTCTTCCAACAACATGTCCATCTTTTGCAAGCTTTACTATCATTTCATTAATTTCATCTTGAGTTTTATAATGATTTCCTGGTTCTTTTCCACAATAATATACCTGACAATTTTCATCTAAGTAATTTAATATATTATTTGAGATTAATCTGTCATAAAGAACTGCGGTACATCTTTTTAAAGCTTTAATTGCCTTTAAAGTTAGAAGTTCTTCGTCACCAGGCCCTGCTCCTATTATATATACCATTTATTCCTCCTTAACAATTTTTCTGCCAGCTTAGTTCCAAGTTCCATATTATTATATATACTACCAGTAATGTCCGCCTTTACAATTTGTCCACCTACAATGCATGTTCCTATTAAATATAATGTATTACCTTCAATTTTAGAATATGCACCTATTAAACTATGACAATCTCCATTTAATGCCTTCATAAAGCTTCTTTCTGCTTCTACTGATATCCTTGTTTTATCATCATCTATAGACTTGAATATTTCTTTAAATTTGCATGTTTTTAAACATTCAACTCCTAAAGCCCCTTGCCCAATAGCAGGTAAAAATTCCATTGGGTTAAAATAATCTGTGATTACCTTTTCCATTCCTAACCTTATTAATCCTGCACTAGCTAATATAATTCCATCTAAATTATTAATTTTCATCTTTTCTAAACGAGTCTGTATATTCCCTCTTATAGGTACAATTTCTAAATCAGGTCTTAGCTCTTTTAATAATGCCCCTCTTCTAACACTGCTTGTTCCAATTTTAGCTCCATTTTTTAAATCTTTAAAATGTTCACCATTGTTTGATATAAATACGTCTCTAGGATCTTCTCTTTTAGTAATTGCAACTATTTGAAACTCTTCCCCTATTTTATAAGGAACATCTTTCATACTGTGTACTGCTACATCTGCCAAACCGTTAATAAGGGCTAATTCAACATCTTTTGTAAAAAGCCCCTTACCTCCTATTTTATCTAATGACACATCTAATCTTTTATCTCCTTCAGTTACTATTAAAAGCTTATTGTATTCAATACCTTCCTTTTCCTTTAGTAAATTACCAACTATTTCAGTTTGTAATTGAGCTAATTTACTTTTTCTTGTTGCAATTGTAATATTCATTTAACACCTCTTCATAAAAAATATTAAAAACCTCTTTTCCCTTACCTTTATGAAAGAAAAATTTAAAATCCTCTGAAAAAATAAAACTAAGTACTTCATCTTTTATTTTAGGAAATATCTTTATGATATTCCTAACTGTTGTGGTAAACCCGATATATTCATTATAATTATTTATATCTTTTTCTATTATTTCTTTTATATACATGGATCCTTTAGGATTTCCACCTTTAGTATTAATAGATATTAGAATTTCTTCAGTCTCTACTTGCATTGGCAGAACTGCTAAACCATCAGTAAAATCAGAAGTATTAATATATATTTTAGATAAACTATTACAGTGAAATTTTATTGTTTCTTCTAATTTTTTATTATTAACTGCTATTATAATAATATGTTTATCATATATAAAATCTTTTTGGTAAGGTTTAAGATCTATATTATAATTGTTACCATTTCCTAAAATTATAATACTCTTTTCAATTGCTTTTTTATTATTATCTATAATAGAAACGTTACATCCTTTAGATATAAAAGATTTGGCTTTAATAAGCCCTGCTTTTCCAGATCCTATTACCCCTACATTTAACTTTTTTGATAATAAAGTAAGGGATGTGTATTCTATTTTATTTTCCAAAAGATCTTCTTTATTATTTTTAAACATTCTTCTTCATACCCCATTACTTTAGCTTCCTTTAAAGCTTCAATTGCTTTATTTACATAAGTATCTGATGTGCTCTTAATTAATTCCTTAACTAACTTTTCATCCTCTTTATTCTTACTTTTATTATTATAAGATTCAATCCTTCTACTAACTACCTTATCCCCTAATTCTTTAATTTCTTGTATATCATTTGATATCTCCATATATTTTATCCAATTTAAATATTCTTCTATAGCTTCATCTATTATCTTATTATGCAAATTCATTCTTTCAATTCTTAAAGCTTTATTTACATCATCTATTTTACTAATTTCATCAATATTTTTAAGAATAACCCTTTTATTATCTCTTAATTTCTCATCTATATCTCTTGGCATAGCCAAATCATAGCAATATAGCTTTTTACCTTCTGCCTTTATGTCACTAGTATTAATAATTATTTTCTTAGAAGAAGTACATGAAATTAATCCATCAATTTCATCTAAATATTTATTTATATGAGAAATATTAATTATTTTTATAGTAGTATTTTCTAAAAAAACATATTTATTAATATCTCTAACAGCTATAATGATACTTAAGTCTTTATTTTTATGTAAATATTTTAAAATAAGTCTTCCTATTTTACCATATCCAATAAGCATAACATTTTTAAGGTTATTTCTATATATATCCTTAGCAACAATTGAGCCTACAGATACAGGTATTTCGTAAAGCTTTGCTTCTTTTCTAAATTTCTTTCCACAGGATATTGCATTTAAAAACAATCTTCCAAGTTCTTTACTGGCTGTTCCTTCTCTAAAAGACAAATAATAAGCCTCTTTTATTTGACCTAAAATTTGATCTTCACCCATTAATTTCGAGTGATATCCACATCCTACTTTAAATATATGTTTAATAGTATTTTTACCTTCTTTTAGAAAGGTATACTGAATTAAATCTTCTTTCCAGTTTAATTTTTTGAAAAGTTCCTTAATTATTTCATCATTACAGAAAGAATGATTAAAATAAATTTCAGTTCTATTACATGTATTTAAAATAATAATCTCTTTAAATTCTAAGGCAAGACTCCTAATTAGTTCTATTTTATTTTCTATTGTAAATTTTTCTCTAATATCAATTGGAATATTCTTCTTTATCCCTAATAAAAAAAGCACAAATAATACACCTCTAATGTTATTTATAAGGAAAAATTCCATGGAAAATAACCATGGAATCTATCTTATTTTAATACTACTCTTCATTTTATCCTAAAATATCTTTTTTAAATTTTTCAAAGCCTATTCTTTCAATTACTTTTGATAATCTCTCTCCACTATTTCCATTGTTTTTATAGTATTCCATTATTTTGTCTACAACAGGAACAATTTCTTCTTCCTTAAATATAACTCCAAGGGAATCACCTATTCGCATTCCTCTACCATATCTTCCACCAACAAATATTTCAGCACCTTTTTCTTTAGGTAAAAATGCTCCTAGCTTACATGCTCTTACACAGCCACCACAATTAACACATTTATCATTATCAAAGACTACTTTTTTGTTAATAATCTCAATAGCTTTTTGTCTACATGCCTTTGCACACATACCACATCCTACACATTTATCTTCTAAATAAACAGGAACTGTTCTTCCCATTATTCCTATATCATTTAAACTAGCTTTTGCACAGTTATTTGCACAACCAACTATACCAATTTTACATTTTCCTGGAGTGTCAGTTCCAAAATATTTTTCTTCAAGCACTCTACAAATACCTTGAGTATCAATATTTCCATGTAAGCATACTGTTCCTTTACATGATACTAAAGGCCTAACCTTCATGCCTGTTCCACCATGTCTTAATCCAAGATTTTTAGCTTCTTCCATAAATTTCTCTGCATCTTCATCTTTAATCCATGGTATTTCTAATTGAAGTCTTGTTGTGACACCAACATAACCTTTTCCGTACTTTTCGGCAAGATAATTAATATTTTTAAGTTCACTTGTTGTATAGTTGCCAGCTTTGCTTAATATCCTTACTGCATAATGTTCCTTATCATTTTGTAGTAAAAATCCTAGTGATTTCATTTCTTTTTGTCTATTTGCTGTTACACCCATTTTTATTCCCCTTATCTAAAAATATTAATATTTATTATATAATAATTTTACCCTATATTATTACTTTTTTCTATATAAAATTACTATATAGTGCTATGCTTCTATATTTATCAATGATTAGCCAGCGATAAAGTATCTTATCAAATTCTTTATTTTTCTCTAAACCATGATTTTTATATTCCATATATAATTCGTTATATTCATTTTCATTACTAATTCTTAGGCCAAATCCTCTTCCATTAACAAGTGGGTATCCTTCATAACTATATTCATTAATTGTAGATATATCTTTTATTACTCCATTTCTTATTTTTACTGATACATTGTCTCTAAATATTAATACATCTAAAGAAGATGGATATTCATAACTTTCACCTTTTATTGGAACTACATCATTTATATCATAAACTTTTTTCTTTAAATAATCCTTTTTCAATTCATATTCATGTTCTGAGTAAAAATACTCTTCAAATATATCACCATTTACAACTTTGTCATTATATCTAAAACCTACTTCTAACTCTTCTTTAATAGATTCTTCATATTGAGTGATTATTCCGCCTCCTACAACATCATAACCATCAACTATTACAAATCTTCCAACTTTATTTATATCACTAAAAATATCATATGCAATTTCTTCATCAAGTCTTATTATAACTTCAGCTACATCATTTAACACTACCTTTGATTTTTCTTTATTACTATCTAAAGTCGATGCATCAATAACTCTTATAAATTCCTCAATTTCACCTTGAACCTCTTCAGTAGTAATCTTTATTTTATATTTTTTTCCCTTTACTAAATCATTTTTACCCATCCAAAAGATATTAGCTCGAAATCTATTTGATACTTTAGGATGGTTATTTTCAAAAGCAATTACTTCCCCTCTTTTATTAAAAAATTCATCACTAACAGTTATTCCAATAGATTCTCCAGCCTTCGCCACTGATTTCTGATCTCTCTTTACCCAATATTCAATAGACTTAACTTTAGTTTTTTTACCTTCAGGATAAATTACAATATTATCTCCTACTTTAATTTTTCCACTTTCAATTCTTCCTGCAATTATTCTTCTTTCATCAAATTTATACACATCTTGAATTGGAAATCTTAAAGCTTTATCTTCTAAACTTTTTTCTTTTTCAATTGAGTCAATAGAATCAATTAAAGTTTTTCCACTATACCATGGGAATTTATCTGATTTATTTAATATATTTTCACCATAAAAAGCTGATATTGGAATATAACTTAATGGAAATACATTTAAATCCTTTAAAAATGTATTCATTTCAGTTTTTACAATATTAAATACTTCCTCTGAATAATTAACTAAATCCATTTTATTCACAATTACATGTACTTTATTTATTCCAAGTAGTGAAAGAATGTATGCATGTCTTTTTGACTGTTCCTGCACCCCTTGCTTTCCATCAATTATTAGTAGGGCTGCTTCTGCATCTGCTGCTCCTGATATCATATTCTTCAAAAATTCTTTATGACCTGGTGCATCAATTATTACATACTCTCTTTTATTTGTATTAAATTGTATAGATGTTGTGTCAATAGTAATCCCTTGTTTTTGTTCCTCTTCAAATGCATCCAAGAGATAAGCATATTCAAAAGGCTTTCCTGTTTCCTTAGCAATTCTCTTTACCTTTTCAACTGCTCCTTCTGGTAATGAGTTAGTATCGTACAATAATTTACCTATTACTGTAGATTTTCCATGGTCTACATGTCCTACTACTACTATTTTTAATAATTCTTTACTTAAAATATCAGCCATTATTTTATCCCCCTACATATATCCATCTTTTCTTAATTTCTGCATTGCATATGAATCTTCTTGATCTTGAGCCCTTCCTGCCCTTTCTCCAATATTAGTGTTTTTAAGTTCTTCTATTATTTCATCTAATGTAGAAGCATTAGATTCAATTTGTCCAGTACAAGGTGCACAACCTAAGCTTCTATATCTTTTACCGTTTTTAGCGAAATATAAATCTATTATTGGAATGTTCTCTCTTTTTATATATTCCCAAATATCAATTTCACTCCATTGTAATAATGGATGTACCCTTATATGATTTCCTTTGGGAAAATCAGTCTTAAACTGATCCCATAGTTCTGGTGGCTGATTAGTATAATCCCATTCATAATCTTTATTTCTTTCGCTAAACACTCTTTCCTTTGATCTAGAACCTTCTTCATCACGTCTTACTCCAACTATTAAGCCTTCAAATTCATATTTATGAATTACTTGTTGTAATCCTTCTGTTTTTAATGCCTTACAACAAACTAACCTTCCTTTTTCAGGTCCCATCCCTGCCTTAATAGCCTCTTCATTAGTATGAACGATTAAATCAAATTTAAGTTCTTTTGCAACTCTATCTCTATATTCAATCATTGCTGGAATCTTATATGTTGTATCTACATGAATAAATGGAAATGGACAATGTCCATAAAAAGCCTTTTTAGCAAGCCATAATAAAACAGTTGAGTCCTTCCCTATTGACCATAACATGCCTAATTTACCTAATTTCTTATAAGCCTCTCTTATTATGAAAATACTTTCAGCTTCTAATCTATCTAAATGATCCATTTTTATTCCCCCTAATATGCATTTGAATTTCTTTTATCAACTATTATTTCTTTATCTTCTATAATCCAATGAATAAAGTTTTCTTCTTCCTTTACATCTAAATTGCTTCCAAGTCCGCCTATATCTGCTCCAAGAAAAAATTTAATTGCTCCTATTTTACATTCCTTTATACAGGAAGCACATCCCCAACAATTTTTTATTTCATCTATATATGCTTTTTTATTGTCATCTAGCTTTATTAAATTTCCTGGGCAAACCTCTACACATTGATGGCAAGAAATACATTTATCTTTGTTAATTGCTATGCTCATACACTTTACCCCCAGTAATTAAATCTCTGTAGATTATTTTTATTTTGCCATTCTTATATATAGAATTTACATACTTTAAATACTTATCATCTTTATCCTTATAATCAGTGTTTTCTGCAAAGGAATGCCATCTAGTTTCCTTTCTAGCCTTTAAATGTTCAATTAAAACCTTGCAAACTATAAGTTTTTCCTTTAATTCATATATTTTTACTAAGTTATTAAAGTTACTGACTTTTACTGCTTTTGTTAATTTAATAATGTTATCTATTTTTTCCCTTGCTATTTCTAATTGACTTTCATTAAACATGTAATTAGTACTTATACCACCAGCATACTTATCCATTACTGTTTGCATTGCCTCTTCTAAATCATCAACACTATAAAGATTATTTTTAGGCAATAAGTAATTATTTATTTCACTTACTTTTTCATTTATTAATTCTTCCTTTACTTCTTTAAATTGTTTATCTTTTATATATTCTAAAGCTGACTTCCCTGCTATTTCCCCTTCTACTAAAGATCCTGTTACATATTTTTGAGGACATCCTCCAGCTACATCTCCTGCAGCAAATAATCCTTTTATAGTTGTTGCCCTATTTACATCAACCCAATAACCACTTGCAGTATGGCCTCCTACTACGTATGGTTCAGTTCCTTCTATTTCTACATTTTCTTTTCTTGGCCCCTTATCACTTTCAACCCACTTTAAGGTTTGGCTAGGTGCCATATTTAAGTAAGCTTTATACAAATCTTCTTCTGCTTCTTTACTTATTCCTTTAGTTTTTAAATAACATGGCCCTCTTCCTTCCATATTCTCTCTTACAGTTCCATATAATCTTTGGGAAGTAGTATTTCCATAAATTCTGCCATATTCTTCACCTTTACTGTTTATTTGTACTGCTCCAACGCCTTGTGCAATGGTTCCAGTTGGAGCAATTGTATCTTTACATCTTAAAGCAATAAATCTCATTTCAAATGTAGTCATTTCAGCTCCATGCTTAATTCCCATTGCAAACCCAGCACCAGTATTAAAAGGACAATACCACATTTTATGTCTAGAAAAACCAGGATTATTAGGCTTATATAATCCAGCGGCTCCTCCTGTAGCACAAATAACAGCCTTACTTTCTATTACATAAAGAATCTCGTCTTCTACAGATATACCATAAGCACCTATTATTTCATTATTTTCTACAACATAATCAATAATATTAACCTTATTTAATACTTTTACATTTTTTCCTTCATTAGTTGCCTTTGCTAAAATAGGCTTTATATTTTCACCATTTATTTTTATATTTCGGTTTCCTCTAGTTACATATTCATCCTTTTCATCTTTTTGAATAACTAGACCTAATTTCTCTAAATCTTTTGTTACATCATTAAGCTTTTCTGACATTGTTAATAACAAATCTTCTCTTACTATATCCTCTGCATCTCTTTTTGCATATTCAACATAATCAATTGGCTTTTTCCCTTTAACAATATAAGCATTTAATGCATTTACTCCAGCAGCTAAGCATCCACTTCTTTTTATATTAGCTTTATCAACCACTAAAATACTATTATTAGAACTTCTTGACATTGTTATTGCCGCATAACACCCAGCCGTTCCCCCTCCAATAATCAAAACATCACTTTTCACTTTTTTAATTATCATAATACGTACCACCTTTATTTAGATATATATAGGCATAGGATCAACTTTTAATTTGTTTTCCACTAATGTTGTTTCAATATCATTTAAAACATATAATCTATGAATTAATACATAAACTTCATCACCTTCATTAATAATTTCATCTTCTAATCCTCTGTAGCCAATTAGCATAATATTATTTATCTTAACGCTAACTTCTAAATTATTACCTCTAAATGAAATATTAGTTACAATTCCTTTTTCAGCAGCATAGCTTAACTCAATTTCTTCTCTTGTTTTACCTATTTTAATAAATTCAGGCCTTATAACTGCTTTTGAATTTTTATCAACATGCTCAAAGCCTTTAAAATTTGTGAAATTATCTAATATTTTAGATTCGCCCATAAATTCTGTAACAAATGCTGTTTTAGGTTCTCTATATATTTCAATAGGACTACCTTTTTGCTCTATTTTCCCTTTATTGGTTACAATAATTTCATCTGCAACTTCTACAGCCTCATCTTGATCATGAGTTACAAAGATACTTGTAATTCCAATTTTGTCTATCATTTCTCTAAGCCAAGTTCTTAACTCTTTTCTTACTTTTGCATCAATTGCTGCGAAGGGCTCATCTAATAGTAATAACCTAGGATTAGGTGCAAGTGCTCTTGCAAAAGCTACTCTTTGCTTTTGACCACCTGATAATTGATGAGGATACCTCTTTTCAAGTCCTTTAAGACCAATTAATGATATTAATTCTGATACTCTCTCATTTATATATTTTTTTGACTTTTTTTGAACTTCAAGACCAAAGGCAATATTTTCATATACAGTCATATGTCTAAATAGTGCATAGTTTTGAAAAACAAATCCTATTCCCCTCTTTCCAGCTGGTATATCATTAACCTTTACACCATCAATAATTATTTCTCCTGAATCAGGTGCCTCAAGACCTGCAATCATTCTTAATATAGTTGTTTTTCCACTTCCGCTTGGTCCTAAAAGTCCTATTAATTTTCCTTGTTCAATTGAAAAGCTTACATTATCAGATGCCTTAAAATCTCTAAAAGATTTATTTATATTTTTAAGCTGTACATACATTTATTTTTCCCCCTTACTGCTCTTCCACTCCACTATATTCCTAAGAATCAAAATTATTATTGCAAATATAACGAGAATTGAAGCAACTGAAAATGCCTGTGAAAATTGGTACTCATTATAAAGTATTTCAATATGTAGTGGTAAAGTATTTGTTTTACCTCTTATATGACCAGATACAACTGAAACTGCTCCAAATTCCCCCATAGCCCTTGCTGTACAAAGAATAATTCCATAAACTAATCCCCATTTTATATTGGGTAATGTTATTTTTCTAAATATTTTAAATCCACCAGCTCCCATCATTGCAGCTGCCTCTTCTTCATCAGAGCCCTGAGCATTCATAAGAGGAATAATTTCTCTTGTTACAAATGGAAATGTAACAAATATTGTGGCTAATACAATTCCTAATGTTGAAAAAACTATTTTTATATCTAATGCTTTAATTATCCCCTCAAAATATCCTCCTCTACCAAAAGATAAAACAAAAATTAATCCAGCAATTATTGGAGAAATTGAAAATGGTAAATCAATTAAAGTAGTCAAAACATTTTTAAATCTATACTTGAATTTAGTAATTGCCCAAGCTGCAAATATACCAAAAATAGTATTTAATATTACAGCTGATATCGTTGCTACAAAAGTCAATTTCATAGCGTTAACAGTATAATTATCTGTAATTGTATTAATATAGTTGTTAACACCGTCTTCAAAGGATTTAATAATAATAAGTACTAATGGTAATATAAGCATTACAAATAAAAATATTAAAGATATCCCTATTAAAACCCATCTAAATTTTGACTTTTTCATTTTATCACTCCTTAATAAATTTATTTGTTCTTACTTGTATTATATTTATTAATAAAAGTACTATAAAAGATAGCAAAAGCATTACTATTGCTATAGCTGTAGCTCCACCATAATTATATTGCTCAAGTTTGCTCATAATAAGTAATGGTGCTATTTCAGTTTTCATAGGCATATTCCCTGAAATAAATACTACACTTCCATACTCTCCAACTCCCCTTGCGAAGGCCAATCCAAATCCAGTTAATAAAGCAGGTAATACTTCTGGAAATATTACCTTTGCAAAAGTTCTTATTCTTCCAGCTCCAAGCATTTCAGATGCTTCTTCATATACATTATCAAATTCCTCAAGAACAGGCTGAACTGTTCTAACTACAAATGGAATTCCTATGAAAATTAATGCAATAGTTATTCCAAAAGTAGAAAAGGAGGATTCTATCCCAACAGAATATAAATATTTTCCAATCCAGCCATTTTGAGAATATAATGCTGTTAAAGCAATACCTGCTACTGATGTAGGAAGGGCGAAGGGTAAATCAATAATACCATCAACTATTCTCTTACATGGAAAATTATATCTTGCTAATACCCATGCAATAATCAAACCAAAAATACTATTAACTAAAGCAGCTATAAATGCTGAAGAAAAACTAACTTTATATGCTGCTAAAACTCTGGTATCTGTTACTGTTTCAATAAATCCATTAAATCCAATCCCTGCCCCTTTAAGGATTATTGTTGATAAGGGTATTAATACTACAAGGCTTAAATATACTAAAGTTATTCCAATAGATAATTTAAATCCCGGTATAACTCTCTTTTTTTTAATTTTCATATCCCCACTCCTTAATTTTCTCATTACTTTTTGGTATAAATTTCATCAAAAATACCACCATCAGAAAAATGAGTCTTTTGGGCTTTTGTCCATCCACCAAATGTATCATCTACAGTTACAAGTTCTATATCTTTAAATTTATCTTTATATTTTTCTGCTATTTCTTTATTGGTTGGCCTATAGAAATTTTTAGCAGCTATTTCTTGACCTTCATCACTATATAAATAATTTAAATACTCCTTTGCCACTTCTCTTGTTCCTTTTTTATCTACTACTTCATCAACAATTGCTACTGGTGGTTCAGCTAGTATACTTAACGATGGTGTTACAATTTCAAATTTATCTTCACCACCGTCTTTTATCGATAAATAAGCTTCATTTTCCCAAGCTATTAATACATCCCCAATTCCATTTTCAACAAAGCTTGTAGTTGCACCTCTAGCACCAGAATCTAAAACAGAAACATTCTCATATAATTTTTTAACAAATTCCTTTGCTTTTTCATCATCATTATTATTCTTTACTGCATAAGCCCAAGCTGCAAGATAATTCCACCTTGCTCCTCCTGAGGTTTTAGGATTGGGGGTTACTATTTTAACATCATCCCTTATTAAATCATTCCAATCCTTTATATTTTTAGGATTTCCTTTTCTTACCAAGAACACAATCGTAGATGTATAAGGTGAACTATTCTCTTTAAATTTATTTTGCCAATCTGAATCTATTAACCCAGCATTACTAATTTCATCAATATCATATGCAAGAGCAAGTGTTACTACATCAGCTTCAAGGCCTTCAATTACAGAACGACCTTGTTTTCCTGATCCCCCATGAGATTGATTAATAGTAACTTGAACTCCTGTTTTTTCCTTATAATATTTTGCAAAGCTCTCATTATACTCAGAATATAATTCTCTTGTTGGATCATATGAAACATTTAATAATTCCACAGAATCGCTATTACTAGAGCTTTCCCCACATCCAATTAAAACTCCCATCATTAATGATAAAGCCAATAAAATACTTGTAATTTTTTTCATAATATCCTTACCCCCTATTTCTAATTCTATTTCATACCTATCTTATATGTTTTGTATGTTTGATATGATTAGTATATGTTGGTAAAAATGTAATGTCAATAAATAAAAATATTCTATAACCTTTTAATAAATATTTTCACCCTACTTTTCAAAAGAATAAAAAAAAGATTCAAATCCCCTTAAAGAAAATTCAAACCTAATACTAATTATTTATTTCATTCTGTTTTTCCTTCTATATTCTGAAGGATTCATCCCATTATACTTTTTGAATAACCTTGAAAAGTATTTTATATCATGATAGCCTAAAGCATATCCAACTTCATAAGTTTTTTTATTGGTATTTAATAATATATACTTACCTCGAGCCATTTTTATTTTTGTAACATACTCATTAAAGCCTACTCCTGTTTTCAATGCAAAAGTATTACTAAGATAAGTATTATTAATGTAAAATTTATCTGCAATACTTTTTAATTTTATTTCCTTTTCGGAGTTTTTTAATATATAATCTAAAATTTCATTAATAACCTCATCTTCTGTTGATATAGAAATATCCCTTAAGAGAATAAATAAATCCTTCATCTTTTCATAGTAAAATTCAACTATATTTGTTGTACTTATTTCTTTAATATTCAAATATATATTAAAATAATCAATATTAATATAATCCTTTAACCAAGGTAATTGATTATAAACTGAAATTATTACATTATTGTATAACTTTTTCATTATAATTTTACTTTCATTATCCTTTTCCACTTTGCTAATACTAATTAAAGTTTCTTTAAACTTATCTACAGCTAATGAATCTCTTCCAAATAAATTTTTAACTATTAGTATTTCATCCATTTCTGGATATGACCATTCTTTACTTTTGTTAGAACTCTCTATTCTACCTAATAAGCTTTCTATTTCTTCTTCCTTTCCTGGCTTAATAATAAAATCAAAAGCACCATTAATAAGACATTCTCTAACAAAATTAAATTCATAATTTCTACTAATAACAACAACATAAATAGAAGAATCTAATTTATTAATTTCTTTTAATAATTCTATTCCATTAAGCCCTGGCATTTTAATATCTGTAATCACTACATGATAATTATTGTTATAAATTAGTTCCAAAGCATCTTTTCCATTTGTAGCAGTATCTTCTATTTTATATTCTTCTGTTTTTTTCCACACTTTCATATTTTTTAAATGATTTAAAAAACTTTTATTATCACTAACAGCTAAAATGCCCTTCATACGCTTCCCCCTAAAGTAATAAATACTAGCCTTTAAATTATGTATAGTATTCATATAATATAACTATGTATTTATATATTATATCCTTTTCTTTCTATTTAGTCAAAGATTTTGAAATGAAAAAAGGATTCACCTAAAAGTAAATCCTTTGATTTATAGTAATTCTATATTATCTAAATCTAATTTATAAATTGCATCTTTTCTTTCAACTATAACATTAACTCTATGTCTAAGTTCTTCATCATTACTAACTTTTGATAAAAGCTCTCTAGTAGGATTCATACAGTATGGATTACCAACCATTTTTAACATTTGATAATCTCCACCAGTATCTCCATAAGAATAACAGTCCTTCAAATCAGCCCCATATATTTTAATAAGCTCTAATATAGCTTTTTCTTTACTTTTACTATCCCACATTGGAATTACTTCTCCGTTATATACTCCATTTTCTTGTAAGTAAACAGCCCCTCTAAAATCAGTTAATTCATATTTTTTAGCCATTTCTTTAACTAATTCATAAGGTGAGCCCGATACAGCAATTGTTATGTGTCCTTGCTCCTGGTGCCATTTAATTTTATCTCTAGTATATGTATATACTCTATCCCCCTTTTGTTCAACAACCTTTTTAGCAATGTATTCAATTTGATCTTTCTTTAAGCCTTTTATTGACTGCATATATACTTCTATCATCTTAAATAAGTATAAGTCATAATCTCCTTGTCTTTTATCCCAATTCATATATTCTGGTCTAACTTCTTCGTACCATTTAGCTTCATCTATAATCTCAAACTTAACCATCTTCTTAAATACTTCAGTAATTAAACCTTCTCTATATATTGTTCCATCTATATCAAAAAACGCTATTGTATTTCCCATAAATTTTCTCCTTTTGTAATACTTTATTATTTCATATTAGTATACCATAAAATAGATGTTTATATGAAATTTTGACCTAATTCTACTTTTTTTGTATTTAATTATGAAAGAAATATAAAAATGAGCTAAATTCTAGCTCATTTCCCTACACATATATTATCTAATTCTAATTTTCTCATTTTTATCTATTTGCACCACTACTCCATCTTGAATTACTATAGTAATTGAACCATATTGTGTTTCAGCTATTAATTTCGAAAGTAGTTCAATATTTTTTTCTGTTAATGTATTTTTCACTTCCTTTGATTTCGATGAATGCACCATATAAGTTCCCTCCCTACATCTTATATTCAAAACTAATAAAAAAATAATTCCGCCCCTGTAGCTACAGAGGCGGATTAACTCCACGGTTCCACTCTGATTATCATGAAAAAACACAATATCTTTTTAGCTCTATATCATGAGCCACTCGCTTAAGCCTACTATTATTTCGGTTAAGTGCTCCAGGATGCACTTCCATCAAAGAAAATTTAAGATTCATTTCAGCTATTAGAATCCTTCTCTAGTAATTCTTTTTGATGTACTCTTTCCTTTCTTTGCTTTAAATTATTAATTTCTATTTATCTTGAAATAAAGCAGTTGATAAATATCTTTCTCCTGTATCTGGTAATAAAACAACTATTGTTTTCCCTGCATTTTCAGGTCTTAAAGCTAATTGTGTAGCTGCGTAAATTGCTGCACCTGATGAAATACCAACTAATAATCCTTCTTTTCTAGATAATTCTCTTGATGCTTCAAAGGCATCTTCATTTTCTACTTTGATAACCTCATCATATACTTTAGTGTTTAAAGTGTCAGGAACAAACCCTGCTCCTATTCCTTGAATTTTATGAGGTCCTGATTTTCCTTCTGATAAAACTGGTGAGCCTGCTGGTTCTACTGCTACAACTTTAACATTAGGATTTTGTGATTTTAAGTATTCACCAACTCCTGTAATAGTTCCTCCAGTACCAACTCCTGCTACAAAAATATCTACTTTCCCATCAGTATCTTCCCATATTTCAGGTCCTGTAGTTTTTCTGTGAATTTCCGGATTTGCTGGATTTACAAATTGGCCTGGAATAAATGAATTTTCAATTTGAGAAGCTAATTCTTCAGCTTTAGCAATAGCTCCTTTCATTCCCTTAGATCCTTCTGTTAATACAATTTCAGCACCATAAGCTTTAATTAAACTACGTCTTTCAACACTCATTGTTTCAGGCATAACAATTTTCACTTCATATCCTTTTGCTGCCCCTATTGAAGCAATTCCAATTCCAGTATTTCCACTTGTAGGTTCTATAATTACTGTTCCTTCTTTAATTAAACCTTTTTTTTCTGCATCTTCTATCATTGATTTTGCAATTCTATCTTTTACACTTCCTGCTGGATTAAAATATTCTAGCTTTGCAAATACCTTAGCATTTAAATCTTTAGACTTATTATATTTTTCAATTTCTAATAAAGGTGTTCTTCCTACTAGCTCTGATAAATTCTTATATACTTTTCCCATTACAAATCCTCCTTATTTACAAAACATATATTATTAGTATGTTTA